>JAHFBW010000189.1 GCA_023249845.1 Candidatus Eiseniibacteriota bacterium | reverse complement strand
GGCGCCCTGCCCCGCTCCGCGCGGACATCGATCAAGTTGCAGCCTACGCGCGAGACCTCCGGAACTATCACTCGGAATGTCACAATCGCACTGTCAGCGCTGTGCTCGTGCCCACCCAATACCGAGGCCCGCGTCGCGTATTCGAGGACGTCGAGATTTGCTCGCGGTCGGAGCTTCCTGCACTGGTCGAGGCGAGTGCCCGGGTAGCTCCCGCGACGCCGATCCCACCTGATCAATGGGCCAACGGTGAGTATGCCCCGCTACCCAGCCTCGTCGCTGCGGCCAGGGACATCTTTGTGGGCCGCCCTCTGCCGTTCATCAAGCGGGCCCAAAGCGCTGGAATCCCAGAGGCTCTGGATTGTCTTCTCACGCTGGCGCATCAGGCTGCGCGCGAGGAGAAGCGGTTTCTCGTTCTGCTCACTGGTGTACCGGGCGCAGGCAAGACGCTCGCAGGCCTTCAGTTCGTGCACCACCCTGCGCTCGAGGACCTGAAGGTCCTGAGAGGGTCTGGCGCCAGCGGCGTGCCTGCCATCTTTCTATCTGGCAACGGCCCACTTGTCCAAGTGCTGCGTCACGCTCTTCGGGGGCCGGCCGGGGAAGAGAAGGTCTTCGTCGAAGGAATAAAGCCGTACCTAAAGCAGCACCTGCTCCGGAAGCACCCACAGGCCCCTCCCGAACACATTCTAGTCTTTGATGAAGCGCAGCGTGCTTGGGACTCGACTTTGATTCGCATGAAGCACGACGTTGAAGGCTCTGAACCCGCGCTCATGATTCGCCTCGCAGATTCGATTCCGGGATGGAGCCTCGTCCTAGGCCTCATCGGGGAGGGACAGGAAATACATAAGGGTGAGGAGGGCGGGCTCTCCCAATGGGCCGATGCAGTAGCTCAATCCGAGTCTAGGGACAGCTGGGTTGTGTTCGGTCCGCCCAAGCTTGCGAGTGAGTTCGTGAATCATGGGGTTCCACTTGAGCCGAGGTCCGCGCTGGATCTGACCATCTCCCTTCGAAGCCACCTTTCCTCGGAGGTCGCAGCTTGGGTATCAAATCTCCTGGCGCAGGACACGCACGACGAAAAGTGCTTGGCAGAACTTGCGGGCACCATTCGACAACAGGGATTCAGGATGTACCTGACACGAGACCTTGGTCTGGCTTCCACTTACGTTCAGCGACGATACGAGGGATGCACGGACAAGCGCTTTGGCTTCCTTGCATCCTCTCGCGCGCGAAACTTGAGCTTGCTGGGAATCGACAACAGCTTTCAAGCGACAAAACAGCTTAAGGCAGGCCCTTGGTTCAATGACTCTCCCAATTCCCCATTCTCATGTTGTGCACTCCGCTCAGTAGCAACTGAGTTCCAATGTCAGGGGCTAGAGCTGGACTTCCCTGTCATTTGCTGGGGAGATGACCTGGTCTGGGCGGACTCCGGATGGGTAGTCGCGAATCGAAGGTTAGGCGCCGAGTACCGCAATCCACGGGTCCTAAGACTGAATAGCTACAGAGTGCTTCTCACTCGTGGTCGCGATGGTTTCGTGGTCTTTATCCCGCCCGACATGGGTGATGGCATGAACGCGACGGCCGCAATGCTCGAGGACTGTGGACTTGTGCCGTTGACCGCAGAAGTGGCCAGGTAGGCAGGGTCCTCTACCCCCTCCGCCTCTCATCCCCCACCCGCACCGTCCACCCCACGCGATCGCTGTGCTCCAGCAGCGGCACCGCGAACTTGCGAGACGCTCCGGTGAACCCGCGGAAGTCCGCCACGGTTAGGCTCGCGTGCCCGCTATCGAACCAGCCAGACACGAGCCCACGCAATCGATCCATCTGCCGCTCGGTGTACGTGAACTCCGAGTTCACGCGCACGAGCCGGCCGAGGAAGTGCCCGAGCCCCGCGGCCTCGGGGGCGCCAGCGCCAAGCGCCTTCTGCCACGCATCATTGTCGGGCACCAGGAAGCCTTCGGCCTCGAGCATCGCCTCCAGCTTTTCGAGCAGGGCGAGCGTCGCGGCCGGCGGCTCCCAGGGCATGCCGCCGGGGCGCACGCGCTCGCCGGTCTGCTCCAGTTCACCATCCGTCACCAATGCCGCGAACGCCAGGTCGAACATGGCGCCGTCCAACGAGGCTTTGAGCCCGCTCTTCAGCTCCCCCTTCATCACGCCGTAGCGCGACGGGTGCTTCTCGGTGTACTCGCGCACGGCCTGCGTCAGCACGTCACGCGCCTCGTGCCAGCGCGCGTCGTCCAGCCAGCGGCCGGCGACGGGCGACACGACGCTCCCACGGCGCAAGAGTGACTCAAGCGAAGGGCCCACCGCGCCAACAGGCTCCCCCACTTCCAGCGCCAGCTGCTCCGTCGAAGCAGGCTTCGCCAGCGTGCCCAGCTTCTCCAACAGCCGCGCCTCCAGCGATCCGGTCTCGTGCACCTCGAGCGCATCGAGGCCCTCCACCTCCGACCGCCGGCGCCGCTCAGCGACGGGCTCGATCACCGAGCCGCCACCGACTGTGCGAGACGGCGAGTAGGACCGCACCACGAATCGATCGCCGCGCGCGGCCACGGCGGGGCGCTCCAGTCGCACCTGCGCCAGCGCCGAGCCGCCGGGCGGCAGCGGCGCGCGCGCGGCGTCGCCCAGCAGCAGCAGTCGCCCGATCAACTCCGACGCTCCGATGTGGAACCGCACGCGCGTGTCAGGCTTCCACTCGCGCGGGTAGTCCGGCAGGAGCTCGAAGCGCACGTCGAGCACGCGTGACGCTCGCAGCGAGCCGGGCGCCACGAGCCAATCCCCGCGTGCCACCTGGTCGCGCTCGACGCCATGCAGCGCGAGTGCGGTGCGCTGGCCGGCGAGCGCTTCGTCGACTGTGGCGCTGTGCACCTGCACGCGCCGTACGCGCGCCTCGAGCCCATGTGGCAATAGCTCCAACACGTCGCCGGTGCGCACGTGGCCGCGCCATAGCGTGCCGGTCACCACGGTGCCGAAGCCCTCAACGGTGAACACTCGGTCTATCGGAAGCCGCATCGCGTCCTCGACGCGATGCGGCGACAGTGCTGAGAGTTGGGCATCCATCGCCGACAGCAGCTCCGGAGTTCCCGCGCCGGTCACCGCCGAGAACGGCACGATGGGCGCCTCGGCAAAGCACGTGTTGGCGACAAGCGCTCGCACGTCCCGCGTAACCTCCGCGAGCCACTCGGACTCCACGAGATCGCTTTTCGTCAGCACTATGACGCCGCGCTCAACGCCCAGTAGTTTCACGATGGCGAGATGCTCGCGCGTCTGCGGCATCACGCCCTCGTCGGCGGCGATCACGAGCAGTACCAGGTCCACTCCGCCCACTCCGGCGAGCATGTTCTTCACGAAGCGCTCGTGGCCGGGCACGTCCACGAGTCCCACGCGCACGCCGGCTGGGGTCACGAGCGGCGCGAAGCCGAGGTCGATGCTGATGCCGCGCTTTTTCTCCTCGGGCAGCCGGTCGGTGTCCACGCCGGTCAACCGCCGCACCAGCGCGGTCTTGCCGTGGTCGATATGGCCGGCGGTGCCCACCACGGCGAGCCGCCGGGCGGAGGCCGGGCCGGGCGGGGACCCCGCGGGGGCGCCGGGGGCGGCTGCCGAAGCGGCGGACGGACTGGGCTTTGCCATGGGCGGCCATTCTAGCGGGTCGCGGCCGGCCCCGCGGCCCGCCCCACCCGCGATTCTCCGCTGAATCCGCGGCCGATCCGGGCCGATGACCGGGGGGAGTCCGTGTGCCGTCCGCACGCCACCGGCGGCGGGAATCCACCCACATCTCCGGACCGACACCGTGAACGCAGAGGACGCCTTCATCAACTCCAAGGAACGGAACGTCTTCGTCGCGACGGCGCCCGCCAGGCATCTGCTCGAGGCGCTGGAGCTGGGGCTCGCGCATGCCTCGCCCGTCGTCGTGCTCACGGGCGATGCTGGCCTCGGGAAGACGACGGTCATGCACGAGGCGGCTGCGCGCTGGGCCGAGCGCGTGCACGCGGCGTGGCTCGACGCGTCCCGCACGCCGGTGGACGGGCTCTTCGGCGAGACCATCCGCCGCTTCGGCGGTCACTTCCGCGCCAGCGACCAACGCCCCGAGCAGGTGGGCCGGTTCGCGCACGCGCTCACCTCCATCCACGAGCGCGGGCTCATGCCGGTGCTGGTCGTGGACGACGCGCACTTGCTCGATCTCACCACGCTCGCCGAGTTGGGCCGCATCGAGAGCGCGGCGGCCGCAACGGACCTGCCGTTCAAGCTGGTGTTGATCGGCCGGCCGGCACTCGAGGATCTGCTCGCGGACGAGTCGCTCCAGTCGCTCGCGGCGCGCGTGGGTGCACGCGGCAAGATCGGCCCGATGACCCAGCTGGACACGCGTGACTACTTGGCGCACCGCGTCGAGGCGGCGGGTGGCGACAGCGCGCATGGGTTCTCGCGCAAGGCGGCGCGCGAGATCCACAACGGCGCGGCGGGTGTGCCGAGCGTGGTGAACGCGCTCTCGGACGAGGCGCAACGCTGTGCGGACGCCGCGGGCACGGCCATGGTGGGCCCGGAACACGTGCGCGCGGTGATCGCCGCGGCGTTCCGCGCCGATGCGGCGCCGCTCATCTTGGCGACTCCCGCCGAGCCCGAGGCCGTCGCGGGCGACTCGGAATCCGAGCCGAGTCCGTCCGGCTCGCACAAGAAGCCGTCGCACAAGGCGAAGGCCGCGATCCCGGAGAAGCCGAAGGTGATCGCGTCGCACAGGGCGCCAAAGCCACCCGCTTCAGCCGCAGCGCACGTTCCGCCTCCGCCCACCAAGCGCCCCAGCGTTCCACCGCCGACCGTGGCCGAGCTGGATTCCTCGAGCCCGCGCGTGCGCGATTGGGTGTCGCGCTTCACGGCCGGCCAGCCGCCGATCCGCTTTGGTGGACGCATCGCGCCGCCGTCACGAGACATATCGAAGTCGTTCGAGCCGGAGCCAGTGGCCACGCCGGAGCCGAAGCGGGCGCCGGAGCCTGTCGCCGAGGAGACGCCGGCCAGCGCAGCCGAGGCTGCCGCACCGACGCCCGAGGTCGTGCCGGTTTCGCCCGAGCCCGAGAATGAATCCGCGACCGCCGGGCGCGCGAGCGAGAGCGTCGCTGACGAGCCAGCGCTCGAGCCGGCCTCCGACGCGCCGGACACCAAGAGCGCCGACGAACGATCGATGGACGAGATCGTCGAGGAGACAGCGGAAGTCGAACCTGCCGCTCCCGTCACGCTGGTGCCGGAACCTGAACTCGACGAGCCGGAGCCGGCGACGGAGCCGACCGCTCCCGAGCTCGAACCCATAGTGGAGATGAGCGAACCCGAACCGGTCGCGCTCGAGGTCACGCCCGAGCAACTCGCGCCGCCGCCGCTCGAGGTCGAGGAGTCTCCCGCGCCGTACACGCCCGAACCGCCACCGCGTGAGCCCGAACCGGTCACCGAGGATGACTCCGCGCGCCCGCCGAGCCTCTCGATGCAGGCGCCCGAGTTGCCGAAGCCCGAACTGAAGCACGGCTCCGGGAACGGCGCGGACCCCGAAGTCGAGCGCGACTCCGCGAGCGAGACGGAGCCCGATGCAAAGCACGAGCAGCCAGCCGAAACGCCCGCACTCGAACTCGCATCGCTCGAGCCCGAGCCCGCGGCGGAATCGATCGCGGCGCCGGCGTTCGTCGAGCGCCGCCATCCCGTGCCCAACGCGTTCAGCGACGCAAGCACGAACCGGCCGGCGGATTCTGCCTCGCCGAGTCGCAAGAAGCAGCGCGCCGCGGCTCGTCGCGCCGAGCGCGCGGCCAAGCGTGCGGCCGAGGCGGCCGCTCTCGCCGCGCGGAACGTGTCGCGCGCGGCCTCGGCCCCGGCACAGGGTTCCTACGAGGACAGCACGCCGGCACCGGCCGTGACGGCCCCCGTCGACGCGCCGACCCACGCCAAGCTGCCGGCCGAGCAGCAGCCGGGCTTCGTGCCCGAGCACGAGCGCGTGGCGCAGGAACGCTTCAGCGACGGCCCGCGCTCGCCGCGCCACTCGCGACTCCTCGCCGGCGTCATCACGGGGCTCATCATGCTCGGCATGGCGATCACCGCCATCCTGATCGGTCGTCGCGGCGGGTTCGATTCGGCGACCCAGTCGACACCGACCACGATCAACTCGGAGCCGCAGCAGAAGCCATCGGTCGTGGTCACGCCGTCCCCCGCCCCGTCCCCCCCGCCGGCGCGTGAACAGCACGCGGGCGGCAGCGACGCCGCGACGGACGGCAACGCGTCGGAGGCCACCGTGGGCGACGCGGCGGGCGACGAGGCGGGCCGCTACTGCCTCGCGGTCGGCGGCTACCTGTTCGAGGAGCGAGCGCAGGAGGAAGCGCGCATGCTGCGTCGTCGCACCCAGCAGCGTGTGCGCGTGGTTGCCGAGGGCCGGGGCGCGGATCGCAGCTATCGTGTCCTGTTCGGCTCGTACGCCAGCGAGGACGAGGCCGTGCGAGCCGCCGACCGGCTGCTCGTGCGTGGGCTCGTGGGCGAGGCCCTGGTCGAGCAGCTCCCGCCCGGCGGGTCGCGCTAGCCCGTTGGGCCCTCCCCCGGGCCCTGCTCTGGACTGCATCTCCGCCCGCAGCTTGCCGATAACCCGGAAGGGTCCGTCCTGGTCCGTGGCCGAGCACTGCTGCTCGGTCCGCGGGGTGAGTCGGCCCAAGCTCCGGCTTGATCGCGAATGACCGCGTGAGGATCGAACGCGTGCCCGCCGAGACTCCATCGCAGGAACCCAACC
>JAHFBW010000188.1 GCA_023249845.1 Candidatus Eiseniibacteriota bacterium | reverse complement strand
CTTGGACGCGCTCGAGTACACAGAGCGAGACGACCACGGCCACGTGCGCCTGGACGAGATCAACTTCGGCGAGGTGTTGAAGCGCGGCGTGCAGGAGCGCCTGCGCGACTTCAATCTCAGGGCCACGATCACCGCGAAGAACATCGGCTACGAGCTGCGCTGCACCGATCCCATCCCGCTCGACATGGAGTACACGCGTGACCTCGGCTATTGCGCGGCCAAGTACCTGCTCGCGGGCGGCGACGCGGCCATGGTCTCGATCCAGGGCGGCCAGTTCGTGCCGGTGCCATTCGAGAGCATGCTGGACCCGAAGACCGGCCGCGCGCGCGTGCGGATGGTGGACATCCACACCGAGCGCTACGCGATCGCGCGCCGCTACATGCTGCGCCTCCGTCGCGATGACTTCGAGTCCGACGAGCGGCTGGTGCCGCTGGCCGCGACGGTGGACCTCACCGTCGAAGAGTTCCGCCGCCAGTTCGAGTACCTGGTCGAGGACGAACCACCCGCGCTCAAGCTGAGTGAGGCGGGGAGGGCCGACTAGGCTCTGTCCAGCGAACTCGTGGCGAGCGGAGTGCTCGAACGCCTCCCGGGCCCGAGCCCATCACCTTGACGCCGCGTGAGGTCATGCGATTAACTCCCTCGCTCGCGGGCGATTAGCTCAGTTGGTAGAGCACTTGCTCGACAAGCAAGGGGTCACTGGTTCAAGTCCAGTATCGCCCACCATCCCTGCAAGGGGCGCGCGGGGCACCCGCGAAGCGGGTCCGGTTCGCACCGCCGCGCCGCCCTGTTCGCGTCTTCGGGGGTCCCCCGGGGCGCACCAAGGCCAGCCGCCATGTCCGTCACCGCCAAGCCGTCCTCGGGTCCCGACCTGTCCGCGTATCCCGGCGGCGAGGCGCTCTACCGGCTGCGCCATTCGGCGGCGCACGTGCTCGCCACCGCCGTCACCGAGCTGTTCCCCGACGTGAAGGTGGCCGGCGGCCCGCCCATCGAGGGCGGCTTCTATTACGACTTCGCGCGCGCCACCCCGTTCACGCCCGAGGACCTGGAACGCATCGAGGCCCGCATGCGCGAGGTGGTCGCCGCCGACCAGCCCTTCGAAGCCGGCGAGATGACCCGAGACGAAGCGCGCGCGCACTGGGAGAAGCTGGGGGAGAAGTACAAGCTCCACTTCCTGTCGCAGATCCCCGAGGGCGCCAGAGTCGGCACCTACCGCAACGGCCCGTTTCTGGACCTGTGCCGCGGACCGCACCTCGCGCGCACCGGCGAGTTGAAGGCGTTCAAACTCACGCATGTCGCGGGCGCGTACTGGCTGGGGAGCGAGCGGAACGAGATGCTGCAACGCATCTACGGCACCGCGTTCGCGACCCAGGCCGAACTCGACGAGCACCTGAAGCGGGTGGAGGAGGCGCTCAAGCGCGACCATCGCCGCGTCGGGCGCGAGCTCGACCTGTTCTCGATCCACGAGGAGGTGGGGCCGGGTCTCGTGCTCTGGCACCCGCGGCTCGGCATGGTGCGCCACGTGCTCGAGACGTTCTGGAAGGAAGAGCACTACAAGGCCGGCTACCAGTTCGTGTACACGCCGCACATCGCGAGCGAGAAGCTCTTCCAGATCTCCGGGCACCTCGAGAACTACGCCGACATCATGTACTCGCCGATGCAGATCGACGAGCAGGCGTACCGCGCCAAGCCGATGAACTGCCCCGGCCACATCATGATCTACAACTCCCGCAAGCACAGCTACCGAGAGCTGCCGCTGCGCTTCGCCGAGCTGGGCACCGTGTATCGCTACGAGCGCTCCGGCGTGCTGCATGGCATGGAGCGCGTGCGCGGGTTCACCCAGGACGACTCGCACATCTTCTGCACGCCGGACCAGCTTCAGTCCGAGGTGCTCGGCGTCTTGGACCTGATGGATCGCCTGCTCAGGACATTCGGTTACGACTACAAGTGCTTCCTCGCCACCCGCCCGAAGGACAAGTACATCGGTTCGGACGAGGAGTGGGACTTCGCCACGGCTGCGCTGCGCGCCGCGCTTGAGGTACGCGGGCTGCCCTACGAGGTGGACGAGGGCGGCGGCGCATTCTACGCGCCCAAGATCGACGTGAAGCTGCGTGACGCGCTCGGCCGCGAGTGGCAGTGCCCCACGATCCAGGTCGACCTGAACCTGCCGAAGCGCTTCGGCGTGTACTACACCGGGCCGGACGGTCAGGACCACGAGGTCATCATGCTGCACCGCGTGCTCTACGGCTCGCTCGAGCGCTTCGTGGGCATCTTCATCGAGCACACGGGCGGCGAGTTCCCGGTGTGGGTGGCGCCGGTGCAGGCGCTGGTGATCCCGGTGAACGCGAAGGCCTACGACTACGCGAATGCGACGGTGCTTGCGTTAAAGGACGCGAATGTGCGCGCAGACGTGGACGTGCGCGACGACAAGCTGGGCGCCAAGATCCGGGACGCGGAACTCTTGAAGATTCCGTACATGCTGGTCGTGGGCCCACGCGACGCCGAGGCGGGCACGGTCTCGGTGC
This sequence comes from Candidatus Eiseniibacteriota bacterium, assembly GCA_023249845.1. Classification (GTDB taxonomy): domain Bacteria; phylum Eisenbacteria; class RBG-16-71-46; order RBG-16-71-46; family RBG-16-71-46; genus JAIOPA01. The sequence continues at coordinate 4,219 of JAHFBW010000188.1, read as the reverse complement.
GCCGCAAGGGCCAGGGCGACCTGGGCGCGATGCCGCTCGCCGCCTTCCTCGAGCGCGTCGCCCGCGAAATCCGGGAGAAGGTTCGCTAGCAGGCCCCGGCAGCGTGCTGAGCGGGGCGGATGCCCGCCGCCATGAGCATCTCCTGGGGTAACTACCGCGCCCGCGAGCACGTCGAGCGGGGCGGATGCGCCGATTCCGCAGATGGGCGAGAGCGAAGCGACGGGTCCCGTCGAGGAAATCGGCGTATCCGCCCCGCGGTCCAAGCAGGTTTTCGCAGCATCAGCCCCAGCTCAAACTGTTCGCCGGCGAGTCGGCGAGAGCGCTACTTCCCCTGCCAGCCGACGCGGACCGACCAGGTCTGCAGCCTGTCCTGCGGCCGGTCGAGCGAGGACCAGCGGAGTTCCGCGCCGAGCGTCGGCCCGAACAGGTCGAACTCGTAGCGCATGCCCAGCGTCGTGATCCACGCCCAGCCGTTCGACCCCGGGAAGCGGACGTCGAGTGTCTGGAACGGACTCGCGAAGTGGTACGCGCGCACACCCGCCGACAAGTAGCCGCGACCGCCGCCGGCGAGGAGCCAGGTGTGCGGGAGCGCCTGCCACTGCAGCTCGGCGCGCCCCGCTCCCAGCCAGCCGCGTCCGCGCCAGTCGAACGAGAGCGTGTCCATGAGCGTCCCGCCGTCGATGTCCTGGAGCGTCACGAACTGGTAGGTGGCCTTGCCGACGGCCGGCAGCACCTGGTATTCGCCATTCAAACGCAGGCGTAGCCGGGGTCGCAGGCGCGCTTCGACACCCAGCTCGAAATCCTCGCCCGCCTCGTAGCGCTCGCGGATGAATCGTGGCGACGAGATCCAGCCGAAGCCCGCGCTCGCGTGCATATGCAGCCAGCGGGGGAGGAACGACTCGCTGTCCGGAGCCGTGGCCACGACGGCGGGTTCGGGCTCCGGAACGGCGGCGCGAGCCACGCCCGGCGCGAGCAGCGTGAGCATGAGCGGGAGCGTCGAGCGACCGATCCAACCTTGAACCGAGGGCATTCCGACACCTCGAAGGGTCGCGCCCGTGCGCGGGGCGCGGGTTTCGCCGCGGTCGACGCCCGACAGTCTAACGCGTGTTCCGCGGCCCCGCACCCGGAAAGCGCGAGGGCCCCCGCGAACTCGCGAGGGCCCTTGAACGCGCTCTGAGGCTGCCGGTCGTCAGTTGCCGCCGAAGCGGAACAGGAGGCCACCCGAGGCGTCCATGCTGCTCGGCCACCACGTGGTCTCGGCTCCGGCTTCCGTGTACGTCGCACGACCGACCTTGTGGCCGCCCTGCAGCGTCAGGCCCCAGTTCTCGCCGATCATCATGTGCGCGCCGAGCCGGCCCGACAGGCTGATGCGCGAGATGTTCTCGGTCTCGTAGCTGGCGCCAGGAGGGGTCTCGTCCTCGAACTTCGCCTTGCCCGTCCAGTACTCGATGCCCGGTCCGAAGAACAGGTACGTGCGCTCGCCGAGCGCCACGACGCGGTCGCCACCGACGCGGATGTTCCACGACGACTGCGTGTACTTGAACGTTCCGTCCCCGACCGCGGCGTTGTTGCCGGGCTTGTTCTCCTCGCTGAACAGACCGAGGCCTGCCGAGACGTTGAACGCATAGTCGTCGGCCATCATGTTCCACAACTCGGCCTTGAAGCCCCACTCCGAGTGATCGAAGGCGGGCGCGAAGCCTGTGAACCCGGAGCTCGCTTCGGTCGCGATGTCGGCCGTTCCCGAGGTGAACTGCAGGCCCAGGAACGAGCCCCCAGCAAGGGACGTGGACGCGGTCAAAGCCAGCAGGACGGCAGAGGTGAGCAGACGCTTCATAGGGGACCCCCGGGAGTTCGCGGCCACCATGGCCGGCCGAACGGACCGGGGACGCTAGGCAGCGCGGCGCGCTGTGTCAAAGGACTGCGTGAAGGCGCGAGCGCACGCGAACAGCGAGCGGCCCCGGCGTTCAGGTGATACGCCGGGGCCGCTCGGTTCAGGAAGTTGGCGTCAGTTGAAGGTCGCCGAGAAGCGCAGCGCGAACGCCGGGCCGGACCAGTTCTCGGGGATGCCGCCGAGGATCGTGTCATCCTTGGAAGAGAAATAGCTGATCCCGCCGTTCAGGCCGAGGCCCCAGGCGTCGCCGACCCACCATTCCTTGCCCACCGTGCCGTCGAGCGCCAGGCCGGGCTTGGTCTTCCCGTCCATGTCCTTGGTCCCATTCAACGACCCCATGCCGAGCGAGCCTGAGAGGTAGAAGTTGGACGGCATGATGTAGTAGGTGACGCCGGCACCGATGGCTCCCATGGTGAGGTCGCCATTCAACGTTCCGGAGCCGGACCCGAAGCCTGTGATGCTCAGCTTGCCGTCGGGATCGCTCATTGACCAGCCCCACAGCGTTCCGTGCAGCGCGAGGTTGGGAGAGATCATGCCGCCCACCGCGAGGTTCACGTCGCCCGCGGTGCCCGAGATCTCGAGGCTGCCCGTGGCGTCGCTGATGTCGGCGTTCGCGGCGCCGAACCCCGTGGAGAGCCGCAGGAAGAAGCCGTCGTGCGTGCGCGCTTCGCCGCCCGCGAGTGCGGTTCCGTTGGCCACGAGGAACATCGCGGCGGCCGCGAGACATGCCGTCAAGCCGTTTCGGAAGCGCATGGGGTTCCTCCGGACTGTCGATCGGTCGACCGGCTCAGGCGAGCCGGTGCCAGGGGCGTCGCGCGAGGCGAGCGCAACCTGCGGGCGGGATAGTAGGGGTGTGGGGCAGGGAAGCAAGGGAGCCGGAGGTCCCGCCGCACGAGCGCGCGATGCAGGGTGGAACACGCGAAAGTCCTGTTTGCGCCTCGCCGCGGGACTGGGCTAGGATGCGCCCCGTTCACAAGTAGAAGCCCCGCGCTTCTCACCCCCGCGGACGTCCGCGTCTCGCAACGGGTTGGGCCAACCGGCCTGCCGCCTCCCAGCCGGAGGGGTGGGCTAGCGCCATTCCGGAACAGGGCCCCCAAGGCCGGACGCCGGGCGGGGTTTCTCACGCCAACCCGCCCGGCGTTCGCTTTTCGGACCGCCGGCGGTGGGGCAGCGCCACAAGCCTCGGGGAGGGAGACACCATTTCGATTCCAGGCAAATCTCAGGAACCGCGCGTCAACGAGCGCATTCGCATTCCACAGGTCCGTGTGATCGGCGACGACGGTTCGCAGATCGGCATCCTGACCACGCGCGAAGCGATCGTGATGGCCCAGGCCAAGGGCCTGGATCTCGTCGAAGTGGCCCCCACGGCCCGGCCGCCCGTCTGCAAGATCATGGACTACGGCAAGTTCAAGTACGAACAGAACCGTGCGGCGAAGGCGGCGAAGAAGAAGCAGCACCAGATGCAGCTCAAGGAAGTCAAGATGCGTCCGAAGATCGAGGACCACGACTACGACTTCAAGGTGAAGCACGCGCGCGAATTCCTCGAGCAGCGGGACAAGGTGAAGTTCACCGTGACGTTCCGCGGCCGCGAGATGGCCCACCAGGAATTGGGTTACAAGATCATCGAGCAGGTACTTCAGGATCTGGCGGACGTGGCGGTGGTCGAACAGTCACCGCGCGCCGAGGGGCGCACCGTTTCGCTCGTGCTGTCCCCGAAGGCGCAGTTGACGAAGCCCGCAGCGAAGCCGAGCGCCGACAAGGGCCCCGCCGACGCGGCGCCTCCGGCGGTCTGACGAAAGGAACATCCGATGCCCAAGATGAAGTCCAACCGCGCCGCGCGAAAGCGCTTCAAACTCTCCGGCACGGGGAAGGCGATCCGCCGCTCGTCGAACCTGCGGCACGGGATGATCGCCGACAACCGTAATTCCAAGCGCAGGAAGGGCTCCAACCTCGTCGTCGCCCAGGCCGACCAGGCGCGCGTGCGCAAGATGCTGGGGAGCTGACCGCGCAGCGCTCCGAGCCGCAATAGACCCGTCCCGCGCGAGCCACGAGGCCACGCGGGCAGGAGGATAGTCCGATGCCCCGCTCCAAAACCGTCGTTCCCGGCCGCGCCCGGCGCAAGAAGGTCTTGAAGGCCGCCAAGGGCGGATTCAGTGGTCGCAGCAAGCTCTACAAGACCGCGCTCCAGACGCAGCAGCGCGCGGGCCAGTTCGCCTACGAGCACCGCCGCCTGAAGAAGCGCGACTTCCGCAAGCTCTGGATCGTTCGCATCAACGCCGCGGCTCGCCTGAACGGGCTCTCCTACAGCACGCTCATCGCCGGGCTGAA
>JAHFBW010000187.1 GCA_023249845.1 Candidatus Eiseniibacteriota bacterium | reverse complement strand
GATCTTCCGGTCGAGCACGAGCTCCGAGTTGCCGGTGCCCTTGAACTCCTCGAAGATCACCTCGTCCATGCGCGAGCCGGTCTCGATGAGCGCCGTGGCGATGATGGTGAGCGAGCCGCCGCCCTCGATGTTGCGCGCGCTGCCGAAGAAGCGCTTGGGCCGCTGCAGCGCGTTGGCGTCCACGCCGCCCGACAGGATCTTGCCCGAGTGCGGCACCACGGTGTTGTGCGCGCGCGCGAGGCGGGTGATCGAGTCGAGCAGGATCACGACGTCGCGGCCGTGTTCCACCAGCCGCTTGGCCTTCTCGATGACCATCTCCGCCACCTGCACGTGGCGCTCGGGCGGCTCGTCGAACGTGCTCGAGACGACCTCGCCGTTCACCGAGCGCTGCATGTCGGTGACCTCCTCGGGACGCTCGTCGATGAGCAGCACGATGAGCAGGACTTCCGGGTGGTTCTCGGCGATGGCATTCGCAAGCTTCTGCATGAGCACGGTCTTGCCGGCCTTGGGCGGTGACGTGATGAGCGCGCGCTGGCCCTTGCCGATGGGCGACACCAGGTCGACGATGCGCGTCTCGAGGCAGCGGTCCTTGGTCTCGAGGTTCAACTTCTCGACCGGGTAGAACGGGGTGAGGTTGTCGAACAGGATCTTGCCCTTGGCGGTCTCGGGGCTCTCCAGGTTGATCGCCTCGACTCGCAGCAGTGCGAAGTAGCGCTCGCCATCCTTGGGGGGGCGGACCTGTCCGCTCACGGTGTCGCCCGTGTGCAGGTCGAAGCGCTTGATCTGCGACGGCGACACGTAGATGTCGTCCGGGCCGGGCAGGTAGTTGTACGCCGGCGAGCGCAGGAAGCCGTAGCCTTCGGGGAGGATCTCAAGCACGCCCTCGGCGAAGATGAGACCGCTCTTCTCGGTCTGCGCCTCGAGCACCTTGAAGATGAGCTCCTGCTTGCGCAGTCCGCTCGTGCCCTGGATCTGCAATTCCGTGGCGAGCCCGAGGAGCTCGGTCATGGTCTTGCTCTTGAGTCGCTGGAGATCGAGCATCTCCGCGGCGGGAACGAGGGTCTCGATGATCTCATCCATGGCGATATCGCCTCTGGCGGAGTCGTGTGGTCGCGTGCTGGTGCCCTGGGGCGGCGGCCCGTGACCGGCTGGGGCCCGTGGGGTGAGACGCGAGGTCTCGGGTCCCGGGAGATGTGCGAAGGGTGGCGGATCCGGTGACCCGGATCACGTGGTGCGCGAATCCTCGAGTGGTGAAGCGGGACCGGACGGGAGTCCGGCGGCTTGGGCGGAGCGGGGACCAGCAGAGGGTTGAAGCGTCCGGAGCCCAGGAAGGGCGGGGCGGTCGAGATGCGCGAAGTCCGTGGCGAACGGCGCACGACGACGGGCGAAATTTAGGTTCCACCCTCGCCGGGTGTCAAGACGCTCAAATCGTGCCAACGTCATTTGTTGCGTAGACGGGCGGTCGGGTCGCGTCGGGTCGAACCGGGTCACATCCCACGGTGCGCTCTCAACAGCGCGGCGCCCGGGTCGAGCTTCCAGGGGCCCGGCGCGAGCGCGGCTGTCGCGGCGCCTACCTTGGCCGTCGCGCGAGCTTGAGCCGCACCGTGACGGATGCCGGCTCCGCGTTGCACCACTCGGGCAGGTTCGCGGGCGCGGCCATCGCGGTCACGGTGTCGCGCTTGCCGTCGATGCGCACGGGCGAGAGTTCCAGTGAGTCGAGTGCCAGCAGCGCCTGCTCGGGCCCGGTCACGCGCAGGCGGCTCGGGTCGGGCAGCGCGACGCCGGTCCAGGCGAAGCCCGCCGCGGGCTCGCCGATGACGCGTGGCGCCACCGGGATGTCGCGGTGGACCCGGCGGTCGATCTCGAGCGTGACGACGCGCGGCCCGACCAGGTTCTCCATGGTGATGGAGCCGTCCTCGGGGAGCGGCAGGTCGGAGGCGGCGAGCGCCCTCTCGAACCGCCCGCGCCGCGCGCCGGCGAGCGAGAGTTTCATGCGCGGCTCCTTCACGCGCAGCAGGATCAGCTGCTTGCCGGTGCCCTTCAACTCGGCCTGAACGACCGCGGGGGACGACCCGTTGATGCTCAGCGTGTCCGGCAGCTCGGTGTACTCGAGCGGGAACGACACGAGCATCGTCGTGGAACGGTCGGTGTAGACGTTCAGGTACACGAGCACCGCCAGCAGCAGCGCCGTGAACTTGAGCCCGAGATTGTCGAACAGGAGGCCGCGCAGGACGTTCATCGGTGCGCGAGCATACACGACCGCGCGCGCGCCCGGCGTGCGGTCACTCCCCCTCGCCCTCCGCGTCCTCACCCTCCCCCGGCGTGCGGAGCCCGTGCTTTTCCATCCGTGAGTAAAGTGTGCGGCGTGTGAGCCCGAGGAGCCGCGCGGCGGCGCTCTTGTTGCCGGAGGCACGCTCGAGCGCTTGTAGGATCAGTTCCTTCTCGAGCGCCTCGAGCGAGAGGCCCTCGGGCGGGATACGTGGCACCCAGCCGTGCTCGCGCCTCGCCTCGGGCTGGGCGAACGAGAGCTGGGCGGGCGTGATGGCGTCGGCGCCGGCCAGGATCAATGCGCGCTCGATGGTGTGCTCGAGCTCGCGCACGTTTCCCGGGAACGTGTAGCTGTCGAGCGCGCGGCGCGCATCGGCGGTGAGCTTGTCGGGCGGCGCGCCGTGGCGGCGCAACACGTGATCAACGAGGCGCGGCACGTCGCCGGGACGGTCTCGCAGCGGCGGCAGCACGATCGGGAACACGTTCAGCCGGAAGAACAGGTCCTCCCGGAACGAGCGCTCCTTCACCATGTCCTCGAGCCGCCGGTTCGTGGCCGCGATGATGCGTGTGTCCACGGTGATGGGGCGATTGCCGCCCACTCGCGTGAACGTCTTCTCCTCGATGGCCTGGAGGAGCTTGGCCTGGAGCGGCAGCGGCATCTCGCCGATCTCGTCGAGGAACAGCGTGCCGCCGTTCGCGTCCTCGAACCGCCCGGGCTTCTGCCTCACGGCGCCGGTGAACGCGCCCTTCTCGTGGCCGAAGAGCTCGGATTCGAGCAGGGCCTCGGGAAGCGCGCCGCAGTTCACCTTGACCCACGCCCCGCCGGCGCGCTTGGACAGCGCATGCAGCGTGCGCGCGAACAGGTCCTTGCCGGTGCCGCTCTCGCCGCGCAGCAGCACGGTGCTGTCCGTGGCCGCCACCTTGCGCAGCAGCTCGAGCGCGGCGCGCGTGGCGGGGGCATCGCCGATCACCGCGAGCGCGTCTCGGCGGAGCGACTCGACGCTCGCGGCGAGCGCGCGATTGGACTGGAGGAGTTCGCGTTTCTCGGCCGCGTCGCGAAGCACGCGCGCGATGACCTCGACGTAGTCGCCCTCCTTCTCGACGTAGTCCTGCGCGCCGAGCTTCAGCGCCTCGCGCGCCGTGGCGAGGCCGGCGAACGCGGTCATCACCACCACCGTGGTCTCCGGCCAGCGCCGGCGCACCTCGACGAGCACCGCCATGCCGTCGGGCGGCTTCATGCGCAGATCGGTGACCACGGCGTCCACGCCGCCCGCTTCGAGCCGCTGGATCGCGGCCGCGCCGCCACTCACGTGTGATGCCGTGAAGCCGGCGTCGCGCAACTCGGCAGCCACCAGCTCGGCGTTCTTCTGCTCGTCGTCCACCACCAGCACGTTCACGCGGTCCCTGCCTCCCGGGCATCCCGCCCCGTCCGCGCGTGCCGTCCCGGCGCGAACCTCAGCGGCAGGTCTCCACGGTGCCGCGCGGAGCGGTGCTCTCGACCCACCCGCCATCGTCGATGCGCACTCGCACGTAGCCGGTGTCCGTGAGATTGCTGAGCACGACGCAATGGATGTCGCCCGCCACACGGAACGTGGCGTTGCCGCAGTCCTCGCTCGTGGCCGCCGCCTGCCGGTCGATCTTGGCGATCCAGCAGGTGTTCGACTCGATGACGATGTGATGGCTCTTGGCGCAGCCCGCCGCGGCGAGCGCCGTGAACACCAGCAGGCCAGCCAGCACCGCGCTGGCGAGGATTCGTCTCGTCACGTGGGATCGCTCCTCGGGGGGTCGAACGGGATTGGGCGCCACCCGGGCACAGTCTACCCGCCCGGGTGCCAGGTTCCGAAGCCACCCCATTCATCGGCGCGGGCGGCTCGCGACCGAAGGGCGGATGCTCCGGGGCCCCCGGCGCCGCGTCGTTCGCGGCCGAACGACACATGGTGATGGCGTCTTGTGGCCGCTCATGCGGTCGGCAGCTCCACGCGGACGGTCGTCCCCTCCCCCTCGCGGCTCTCCAGTTCCAGCGTCCCGCCGGCGCCCTGGATCAACTGACGAGAAAGGTGAAGGCCGAGGCCGGTGCCCTGCGCGCGCGTGGTGAAGAACGGCTCGCCCAACCTCGCCAGCACGTCGGCGGCGATGCCGGGACCGTTGTCGGCCATCCGCACTTGCGCTCGATCCGAGGTCCGGGCGAACGACACGCGCACGCTCCCGCCCTCGGGCAGCGCCTCGAGCGCGTTCTGGAGCAGGTTCAACCACACCTGCTTGAGCGACGCGTCGTCCAGGCGCACGCGGGTGACCGGAAGCTCGGCCGGTCGCTCGAGCGCGCAGCGTTTCGCCGCGAACTCGCCGGCCAGGAGGTCGAGCGTGGCGGCCAGTGTCGCGGCAGCGTCGCCCGTGGCCTCAGCGCCGGGCGCCCCGGCGCGCGCGAACTGGAGGTAGCGGTTCACCGTCTCCGAAAGCCGGTCCACTTCTTCCACGACGGAGTCCGCCATGCGCTGCGAGGACTCGTCGAGCTTTCCGAGGCGCTTGGCGGAACCGCGGATGATGGCGAGCGGGTTCTTGATCTCGTGCGCGAGTATGGCGGTCATGCGGCCCATCGCCGCCAGGTTCTCGCTTCGCGACAGCCGGCGCTCGAGCGCCCACTGCGACGCGTTCGCGCGCAGCACGAGCCCTGCGAGCGCGGCCACGCCGAGCACGCTCACGGCGGCGAGCAAGGCGAGATCTCGGCGCAGGCGCGCGAGCTGAGCGGCCCAGCCGAGTGCCGCCTCGGTCACGATCACCGCGCCCGGCGCTGCCGGCACGGGTGCTGCCGCGGCGCGCGTCTCGCGGCCCTCCCGGTTGAGCGCCGGCAGCGAAACGGTGTGACCCGCGCGCGCGCGCGCCAGCGCGTCGTGGGCGAGCGAGTCGTACGCACTGGGGGTACCCGGCTCGACCAGCCCCGAGCGCACGTCGTAGAGCACGCGGCCTGAGTCGTCGAGCACCGCGGCGTTCGCGAGCCCGGTCGCGGCGGTGAGCGCATCCAACTGGGCCTGCACGTTCAGGAGCCCGGTGCCTTCGGGTCCCAGGTCGCGCGCGTCGGCCAGGTCAGCGCCCGAGAGCTGGGAGGCAGCGAGCTCGGCCAGCTGCTGCAACCGGTTCGCGGACTCGCGCTCGAACGCGCTCCGCACGCCACGATACGCCACGAACGCCGTCACCACGGTGGCCGCGGCGGCGGCCAGCGCGAACGCCAGCGTCGTGGCCTGCGCGCGGTTCACCAGCGGAACATGGCCTGCGCGCGGCCGAAGAGGCCGTCGGCATTGTCCAGGTAGACGTGATTCCGGGACTTGGCCCACGCGCGTCCGCCCGCGACCGACACCGCGACGGACGGCGACGGCGACCAATCTGCGGTGAGTGCCACGCGCTGGTCTTGGTCGACCGGGAACGTCAACACGAGTCGCGAGGGCACGGGGGTGCCGGGTTGCCAGGCTTGGCCGAGCGGCTGCGAGCCCTTGCGCACGGCCGAGCCCTCGATGCCAAAGCCCCACGCCGGATCGGGTCGCCATTCGAGCCGCGCGTTGAAACGGTCCACGTCGGGTCCGAGCGGGAACCCGGTGGGGAAGCCGGCGTGTATGAAGTCCTGTCCGTGGCTCGTGGAGTAGACGTAGCCGTAGAGTCGCGAGTAGTCGCCACGCAGCGACCACGCGGCGCCGCCGATCAGCCGGCGCACGTGCATCCCCGTTTGCCATCCGATGGCGAGCGGCCGCGAGTTGTCGAGCGTGGCGTCGTCCACGAGGAGTTCGCCGTAGAACCGCGTTCCGGGCCGCCACGTCCACGAGAAGTCCATCGTGTAGAGCACGTTGTTGTGCCCGACCTTGTCGAGCGAGTCCGCCGGCAGGTCGCTGGCGCCGCGCACGCGACGATCGAACAGTGCGTAGGGCACGAGCGGCAGGAGGTAGAGCGGCACGCTGCCGGTGCCGTCGAAGCGCGCCAGCTCGGTGAACGACATCTCCACGGCCGGGCCGGCACGAAGCGCCAGACGATGGCCCGCCAAGTAGGTGGCACCCGCCACGTCGAGCGTGGCGACGAACCAGTGGAGTCGCGCGTCGCCCGGCAGTGCGACGCTGGCCGCGACCAGGTCGAATGCCGGCGCGGCGTCCGAGAGTCCGAGCGTCCCGTCGGAGCCCGGGCCCCAATCGAGCCAGGTGTGTCCCGCGCGCAGCATGAATCCGCGTGTGACCCAGTTCGCGTAGGCGCGGTCGAACCACGCCGTCACCTCGGAGTCGGTCGAACGGAACGAGCCAGTGCGGTCGGGCGTGCCGTGGGCACCGGGCGTGACGTTGCCCACGTAGCCGTCCGCGAACAGAAGCCCGCGGTCGCCGAACGCGAGAGATCCCTGGAGCCCGACGCGATGGTCGCGCGCCACGGTCTCGCGCGGGCGGTCCTCGGCGTAGCCCGCGCGCGCATAGCCCGAGAGTTCGAACGACAGGTCGTCCTGCTCCGACGCGAACATCGGTTCGAGCCCGGTGGCGCCTCCCGCAG
>JAHFBW010000186.1 GCA_023249845.1 Candidatus Eiseniibacteriota bacterium | reverse complement strand
GAACGCGTGGTATTCGTCGTCGCCCGCGGTCAGACTCGTGCCGACGATGTCGCCCCAGGCATTGATGGCAAGCGCGCGGCCCTGTGTTCCGCCCAAGGTGCCGAGTTCGTGGAGCACGCCGTCTCGCCACCAGAACGGGCGCTCGCGTCCGAGCCCGTCGTAGGCCGAGCCCACGATCGTGCCGGCGTCGTTGACGTCGGTGGCATCGCTCACGGGGCCTCCGAACGTGCCAAGGTCGGTCATGCCCGAGGCGTCCCAACGAAATGCCCGCTGCCACGTGAGCCCGGGCTGGTATGCCCAGCCCACCACGACGCCCGAAGAGTTCACGGCTCGCGCCAGGCTCTGCGTGCCGCCGAGCGTGCCCAAATCCACGACCTCGCCGTGGTCATTGACCATGGCGTGGACGAAGCTCGACCCGGAGACGAACGAGTACCCCACCACAACGCCGGTGCCCGAGAGCGCGTATGCGCCGCTCCCGCGCACGCCGCCCAGGCTGCCCAGGTCGGTGATGTCGTAGAGCTCGGCGCGTGACAGCGCCGGGAGCGCGACCAGCGCCATCGTGGCGACCGTCGCCAAGCGGGCGATTCGGGCGTCCATACGGGCCTCCCCCGGTGCGTGACCCCGGCCGCCCCGCCTTCCTGGGCAGGGCTCATCGGACGGCAGGGACACTAGCGCCGAAGCGCGCCGCGCGCCACGCGGGAAACCGGGGCTGCCACGGCGGGCCCGGCGCGCCGGAGCGCCGCCCGCGTTCCCGGGCGCGGGCTCGTCCCTGAGACGAACAGGCTCCGTGAGACGGGATCGCGATGCAGGCCCCACAAGTCCTGAAGCACGAAGTCCGTGAGCGCGATGCAATCGTCGCGATGAAAGTCCCACGGCGCGAACCCGGAGAACACGAAGCGATTGGTCTGGTGGCCGTGGTACCACGTCATGGTCGGGGCGGGCGTACGCCGAAGCAGGATCGAGCGTGCCTCGTAGAGCGTGTCCAGGACGGACGCCATCGAGATCACCGGACCGGACGGATCCACGTCCTCCTCGATGTCGTTTGGCTCGATCACGTACTCGCACGTGATGCTCGAGCGGTAGTAGAGCGAGCCCTGGCGCGCGAACCTCGTCGGCGGGATGGGGTCGAGCGTCGGGTCGCGGTAGCGCAACTCGGTGGGAAGCCGCCGGTAGTCGGGCGCTGTGAGCGACCCGCCCGTCCAGGTGTCGTCGTGCGTCCACGGCGATTCAGCGATCTGGTCCGCGCGAGGCGCCCGGACGACGAACGTGTGCGCGATGGTCGCGGTGAACGCGGATTGCCAGTGCGCGGCGTCGTACATGACGCGGCCTTGAACGAGTTCGCCGAGCGAGTTGCTGTAGACACGTCCATAGGTGTCGTCGTTCCTCAGGCTGTTGTACGGGTCCACCACCACCGTGCCGGCCCCGCCGCCGCACAACCAAACGCGGCCGCCGATGCCCAGGTAGGCGCCGAGCGAGCTCGCGCGGCCGGGCGTGCTCATGAACCGAAGCGAGGGCATCGGGAAGATTCCCATGACGTCCGGGTAGGACGCCGCGAGCCGGTCCACCATCCACACGACGTGGCGGTACTGGGCCAGGCGCGAGAGCTTCACGGCGTTGATCGGGTTCTCGAGGCCCAACCGCGTGCCGAGCGTGTCGAACGCGTAGCCCGCGAACACGCCGGGCGGGCTCAGCACACCCGCTGCGGGCTCTTGCGTGGCGCGCCACGGCACGCCGCCACGCGCATAGAGGAACGTGTCAAGCTCCGCGGCGCTCGGCCACGGCGACTTGTAGAAGTCGAGCGTGCCGTCCTTTGCCAGCTTGTCCGGCTCCATGCGCGTGTCATCCACGACGAGCAGATCGTTCTCGAACGTCGGGGCCACCATGAGGATCTCGACGACGCCGAGGCTCGAGAGTCCGTTGTTGTCCGTGGCCTCGATGTAGAGGAAGTGTTGGCCGGGCGGGAGGCCCCGGAAAACGCAAGACGTCGTGAGCGGACTTGGGCGGCTCCAATGCTGGACGTCCGTGACCTCGTCGGTTCGGCCCGTGTCGTCATCCAGTCTCCGCAGATCCACCGCCCAGCGATAGGACTCGATCGCCGACCCCGGCGAGGAGATAGCGTCCCAATTGACGTTGAGACTCGAGCCCGTCCCCGCTTCGATCCGCACCCAGCGCAACGGATCCGCCGTGTATCCGCCGCTGTCGTACGTGAAGTCGATGATCGTGTTGAAGATGTGGATGCGCGGCCCGATCGTCGCGGCGTACGTCACGTACATCTGGAGCATGTTGTCGAACAGCGAGAACACCGGTGAGTAGGCACCCGCCTCGTCGAACGCGACCACCGCGAACAAGTACTGCCGGCCCGGCGTCAGGTTCGTGAACCGGACGAACGTGCTCTCCGCTCCCGAGGAATCCCAGGCCGCGAAGCCGCCCGGCCCGTCCCGGCGCCGTAACGAATCGGGATCCGCGAGCAGGATGCGATTCGTGGGGTCGTCGAGCGAGAACAGCTTGTGGCGATAGTAGACGGGCTTGTCGTGGAACTGGCCGTCCGGGTCCTGGCCGTCCCAGCGGACGTACACGGATGGCACGATCGCGGCTTGCAACAGACCGCTCGGGATCGGCGCGCGGATCGCCACGCTCGGCGCCACCGTGTAGCTGTAGAACGACCGGTGCTTGGTCGCCGAGTAAGCGCCGTCGTCGTCCACCGCGCGCAGCACGAGCACGTGGAAGCTCGTGGACCGCGGCACGGGCCCGGGCACGCCATCGGGCTCGGTGGCGCGGAAGAAGATGAGCTCCTCGGAGCGCTCGGTCTTCACCCACATGCTGTCGGAGGCCGTGGGGTCGATGCAGTACTCGTACCGCTCGACGCGGCCGTCGGGGTCGTCTCCCGACCAGAAGACGCGGTAGGCGTAGAAGTTCGGGTCACTCGGGTCGGCTCCGATCGGCGCGCGAGTGAACTCGACCGAGGGTCGCCGGTTGGGGTTGAGGATCCCCGTGACGGGCTGCACGCAGCCCGCGGCGGCGAGCGAGGCGAGCGAAAGCGCGATGGCGAAGGTTTGCGCCGAGCGAACTGGCACTCGCGAGTCTCTTTCAGTGAGGACCCCGGTACTCGTCGCGCGGATATTACACACGCGGGGAGTCGGGCGCAGCTTCATAAGAAGAGGGCCGGGGGCCCTCCTGGGTGGTGGTTCGCCCGAGCGCGCCGATGGACCCAGCGACCGCTACCGCTCCCGTCCGCGCAACGCCCGCTGATGCAGCCAGGCGTCCGCGAGCGTGATCGCGAGCATCGCCTCGGCGACGGGCACGACCCGCGGACAGATGCAGGGGTCGTGGCGGCCCTCGATGGCGACGGTCTGGGTGCCGCCTTCCTTCTTCGCCATCACTTGCGGCTTGCCGATGCTGGTGGCCGGCCGGACCGCGACGCGCACCACCACCTCGTTGCCGTTCGAGATGCCGCCCGAGATGCCGCCCGAGAAGTTGCTCGTGTAACGCTCGCCGTCGAACACGTCGTTGGTCTGCGAGCCGCGCAGCGCCACCATCCCGAAACCACCACCGATCTCGACCCCCTTCGTGGCGGGGATCGAGAGCATCGCGGCGGCGAGTGCCGCGTCCAGCTTGTCCATGGTGGGATCGCCCCAGCCCACGGGCACGCCACGCGCCACCAGCTCGACCACGCCGCCGACGGAGTCCTTCTCGTCGCGCACCTTCTCGATGAGCGCCTGCATGAGCACCGCGGCGTCGGCATCGGGGCAGCGCACGGGGTTCGCCTCGACCAGCGTCCAGTCCCGGTCGTGCGCGTCCACGCTGCCAACCCGCACCGTGCCGCCGACCACGTTCACCCCCACGTGCGCGAGCGCCGCGCGTGCCAACGCGCCGGCCGCCACGCGGCCCACCGTTTCGCGGCCGGACGACCGGCCGCCGCCGCGATGGTCGCGCACGCCATACTTCTCGAACGTGGCGTAGTCGGCGTGGCCGGGGCGGAACACGTCCTTCAAGGCGTCGTAGTCCTTCGAGCGCTGCTCGGTGTTCCGTACCAGCATCGCGATGGGTGTGCCGAGGCTCACGCCATCGAAAACGCCAGAGAGGATCTCGACGCGGTCGGCCTCCTGGCGCTGCGTCGTGATGGCGCTCTGGCCCGGGCGGCGGCGGTCCAGCTCGTGCTGCACCGCCTCGACGTCCACGTGCACGCCGGGCGGCATCCCGTCCACCACCACGCCCACGGCGGGCCCGTGCGACTCGCCGAACGTGGTGACGCGGTACAGCCGGCCGAACGTGGAGCTCATGCGCGCTTGCGCTTTCCGCCCGAGCGCGGCGCGCTTGACCGGGCAGCCGCTCGCTTCGCCGCCTCGATCGTGCGCTTGCGATACGCTTGGTGATCCTGGACCAGCTTCTCGAACTGGGAAAGGTAGGTAGGCCGGATGTCGGCGCGCGCGTCGGGGATCAACCCGGCGACCTTGTTCCAGGTCACGATGTCCTCGCCGGTGTGATCGAAGAACAGTTCGGAGTGGAGCACGCCGCGGTTCACGAGTGCGCCGAGCATCTCCCAGTAGGACGTGGTCATGCGGAACCAGCGGTCTTCATCTTCGTTCGAGAGGTAGCGCGACTTGATGTCGGCCCACGTCGTGGGCTTGTACTGCGACATGAACCACTTGCGGGCCTGCCGGAGCTCGGGGTCTCGGCGGATCTCGTACAGGCGCAGCAGCAGTTCGGCGTCAGCGTGCGTGGGCTTGCGCATGGCGTGTTCTCCGATGGATTCGGGTCGTTCGTGCGCGGCTCATTCGGGCTTCCACTCCGGCAGCCGGCCGGGCGTCCACGGGGCGCCCGCGGCGTCCGCGCGCTTGCCGAGCGCGTCCAGCGAGTCGAGCGCGCTTCGCAGCTTTGCGATCGTGCCCTGGAGCGACCCGGCCACGATGTCGTACGCGCGCCGGTGTGACACGGTCGGCGCGCTGGTCGAGGTCCAGCTCCCGTCGACGACGCGGCCAATGCGATCCGAGAGCGAGGGCGGCGTGGGCTCGTTATGACCCGCCACTTCGCTGTCGCCGTTCAGCTCGATGTCGATGTCGCGGAGTTTGGCGAGCAGTGCCTTCGTCTCGAGTCGCATGGCGCCGGCGTCGCTCGAGGGCGTGTCGTCGAGTGCCTTCCGGAGCAGGTTCGCCCGTTCCTGCGCTTGGTCGAGCGTGCGTTGCGTGCCCATCACGGCGCGCTGAAGTCGCGCGGCCTTCTGCTGGAACGCTGCGAGCACCTCGCGGTCGGTCATGGGCAGCGCCGCGTTCCGGAGCGGCTCGATCTCGAACGAACGGGGCTCGCCCATGTTCGTGACCACGCCGTCCAGTCGCTTGGCGAGCTGCACGCGGTAGCTGCCCGGCGCGGCGAGCGGGCCGCCGCCGTCGCTGTCGAACTCGCTGCGCTCGCGCGGCGTCAGCGTCGCCGGCGCGTGATCGGCCCAGCGGAAGTCCCAGGCCACGCGTTGGAACCCGGCCTTCGCCGGGCCCGAGATGCGCCGCACGACCTGCCCCTGCGCGTCGGTCACCGTGAGCACCATGGCCGGTGCCTCCTCGCGCTCCTCGGCGCGCACGCTGTCCCACGCCGGGTAGAACGTGTCGCCTCCCGCCTTCGCCAGCGTCTTCTCACGCTCGCGCCGGGTATCACGCAGAGACTTGTAACCGGACTTCAAGTAGTACGTGAAGGTGACGCCGTAGGGCGGGTTGTCCGCGACGTAGAAGCTCTCCCCCTGTGACGCCTTGCCCCGGCCACCCATGGGGGATGCCTGTACGTAGAGCAACGTCTTCCGCACCGGAAGCAACGCGGCCTCCTGCGACAGCCTGGCCTCGGTGTTCATGAGCCGCAGCGGCGATAGATCGTCGAGGATGTAGAAGCCTCGCCCGAACGTGGCCACGACCAGGTCGTCCTCTCGTGCCTGGATCGCGACGTCACGGATGCACTGGATGGGCAGGCCGCTCGACATCTTGAGCCAGCGCTTGCCGCCGTCCGGCGTGAAGAACAGGCCGAACTCGGTCCCCGCGAACAGCAGCTCGGGGTCCTTCGTGTCCTGGACGAAGCAGTAGACCGAGCCCGTCGAGGGCAGGTCGCCGGTGACGTTCGACCAGCTCTTGCCCAGGTCGGTGGTCTTGAATACGTAAGGCTTGAAATCGCCCATCTTGTGCCGGTCGAATGTCGCGTAGATCGTGCGCGCGTCGAAGCGCGACGCCACGACACGTGAAACGTACGCGTACTCGCCGACGCCAGGAACGGCGTCCACGCGCCGCCACTGCGCGCCGCCATCTTCGCTCACCTGGATCACGCCGTCGTCCGTGCCCACGACCAGCAGGCCCTCGCGAAGCGGTGACTCGTCCACCGCAACGATGTTCCCGTAGAAGCTCGTGGACGCGTTCTTCGCCACCGCGTCGATGCTCCACACCCGACCCATGATCCTGAGTCTGTTGCGATCGATCTGCCGCGTGAGATCGGGGCTCACCGCTTTCCATTGATCGCCGCGGTCGTCGCTGCGGTACAGGCGCTGCGAGGCGAAGTAGAGCCGCGTGTGCGAGAACGGACTGATGATGAGCGGGCTGTCCCAGTTCCAGTGGCTGGGGGGTTCGCCGGGCTCCGGCTGGGGCTGCACCTCGACACGCTCGCCGCTCTTTCGATCGTAGCGATAGAGCTCGCCGTGCTGGTAGCTGCCGTAGACGATGTTCGGGTCCGTGGGGTCCACGCGCGCCTGGAATCCGTCACCCCCCACCACGCACCACCAGTCCGAATTTCGGATGCCATGGTCGTTGTTCGTGCGCGACGGCCCGCCCCAGGTCTGGTTGTCCTGCGTGCCGCCGTAGACGTTGTAGAACGGCGAGTCCTGGTCCACCTCGACTTTGTAGTACTGGGT
>JAHFBW010000185.1 GCA_023249845.1 Candidatus Eiseniibacteriota bacterium | reverse complement strand
GATTGTGCGGCGGAGATTGTTGGTAGCTCGAGCCGCGCGTCGCGGATGACGCGGGCCGGAGCGTCGCTCAGGTGGCGAGCTTGAGCGTGTGCGGGCGGCCGCGGGCAAGCTCGCGCGTCGGCACCGCCCGCCAGTAGTAGTCCTGCCAGGGCGCGGGCAATGCGACCAGGCTCGGGAACAATCGCTCCCGGAGCAGGCTCCTCACGGTCTCGGGGCGCTGACGCAGCCCCAGCCGCATCGCCGGCGTACCCCCACCCCGGCGTTCCGAGAACGGCTTCACGAAGTTCAACCACAGCATCAGGATCGCGGCGCGGTCGATCACCCCCTGGCGGGACTTGGAGAACGCGATCGTCTCGCGCTTGTGATTGGCACTGCTGTGGCGCGTCAGCAGGTCGAGGCGATTGACCGGGAACAAGGGGTTGTGCGCCGTGCGTGCCTGCTTGCTGGCGGTCACGTGGTGGGTGAACGACCAGCCCACCATACGGTTCAGGGCCCGCGGGTAGGCGTGGTGGTCGTCGGAATGGACGACGACGTGCTGCGGCTCGGGCACGGCGATGCGCAACGCCGCCTCGCTAGCCTTCTCGATGGCCTTGGGGTCGGGCCGGCCGACCCGGTGCTCGATCCTCGCGCGCCGCCGCCGCTGGGCCGCGGTCATGCTGCCCTTGCGCCGCAGCTCGCTCTCGGTGAATGCATGCACGTAGTGCGACACCGAGCCGACCACGAGGTTCAAGTAGCAGGGGTGGTACTGGCTGTAGGCATAACCCTCGAACCCGTCGAGGACGACGTGCTCGGCGAGCGGCCCCTGGGGGGCGTGTTGCCTCAGGTAGAGCAACGCGTGCCGCGCGAGCCGCGAGCACTGGCGCATGAGGGTGGTGTGCGAACAGCCCAACCCGCGGGCGATCTGGCGGAAGCACGAGCAGGCGACCAGCCGCTGAAAGCCCTCGCGCAGGAACCCGGGTCGCTTCAACCAGTAGGTCGGGTCGAAGGTCTGGCGGCTGAAGGTGTGCAGGCAGTGCCCGCAGCGGAAACGCTGGATGCGCCGCGGTGCGGCGTCACGCGAATAGAAACCCCACCGCTGCCAGCGCCAACCCAGCGGATAACGGTGGTAGTGGCAATCGGTTCGCGGGCAGTGCTCGGGCTTGAACAGGACCGTGGGCGTGGACATGCCCCGGGATCACTGCACTCACCATGCCGCCCACACGCTTCGCAGCACAAGCTTCGAGGTTATGCCGCCTCGCGGGACAGGATCGCGTCGAATCGTCGGATGAACTGCTCGGTCCGGTTCACCTCGTCGATGGCGGGCTGGAGGATCGCCTTCGCCTCGACGACGCGGTCCTCGCGGGCACGCTCCTCGATGTCGGAGAACAGGAGCACGCAGCCGTTCGCTCCGATCGTCGCGCACATGCCCTTCAAGCCATGCGCCTCGAACTCCACCCGCCGAGGATCTGCGGCCTCGAACGCCTGGCGGAGCCGCTCGACGCGGCTCGTGACGTCGTGCAGGAACGTGTGCAGCAGCGACGAACGAAGCGCGGGAAGCCCCATGCAGGCGGTCTCCAGCTGCTCCAGGTCCAGCGCCGGTCCATCAGGCACATTCGGAATGTCCACCTCGCCTGTCGTCAGCGACGCCGCTCGGGCCGGCCGTGCCGGCGCGGGCGTTCCATTCGACACGGTGGCGGGGGGCGCGTCGAAGTGCGACGAGATGACGGTGAGGCGCACCGGCGCGTGCGGCGCCGGCTCGGCTTCGGGCGTGCGGCCGTCGCGCGACGTGTAGCGCTCCACCGTGCTCGTGAGCTGCACGAGGTCGACGGGCTTGCCGAGCACCAGGTCCATGCCCGCGGCGAGACACCGATCGCGGTCCGGCTTGTGGTCGGCATTCGCCGTGAGCCCGATGATGGGCGTGCGCCATGCCCCGCGCTCGCGTGCGCGGATCGCCGACGTGGTGCGGCAGCCGTCCAGGTCGGGCATCTGCATGTCCATCAGGATCAGGTCCCAGTGCTCGGCCTCAGTGAGTTCGATCGCCCGGCGCCCGCTGCTCGCCACGTCCACGTTGTAGCCGACGCGATGGAGCGCGCTCGTCGTGACGAGCTGATTGATCGGGTCGTCGTCCACGAGGAGCAGGCGCAGCTTGCCGCGGCGCGCTTCGGCGAGCGAGTGGCGCGTGACGAGCGCGCGCGGCTCCGAGGACGAGGCCACGTGCGAGGGATGCAAGATCTCGCCCAGTGCTTCGTAGAGCTGCGCCGGCTCCAGCGGCTTCATGAGGTACGCGGAGAAACCGGCAGCCTTGACGCGACCGCCGTCACCCGGACGGCCCACGTTCGTGATCATCACGAGCTTGGTCCGGACGAGCGCTTGATCCGCGCGGATCGCTTGTCCGAGCTCCTCACCGTTCAGACCCTCCAGGTGCCGGTCGAGCAGCGCGACGACGAAACCCTGGCCGCGCGCAGCAGCTTCGCGGACCATGCGCAGCGCGTCGGTGCCGGTCTCGGCCTTCTCGACGGCGCAACCCCACGCGAGCAGCACCTCGGCGAGCGGCTCGCGGTCGCCCGCGTGACCGTCGGCCACGAGCACGCGCACGCCGCGCAGCGCCACCTCGCCCGTCGAGGGCACGTGACTGCCGATCGTGACCGGCTGTTTCTCGAGCCGGATCTTGAACCAGAACGTGCAGCCTTCGCCGGGCCGGTTGTCCACACCCATCTCGCCGCCCATGGCCTCGACCAGCCGGCGCGAGATGGCGAGCCCGAGGCCCGAACCGCCGTAGCGATTGGCAATCGTGTCGTCGGACTGCGTGTACGGCTCGAACAGCTTGGGCACCGCCGCCGGATCGATGCCGGGGCCCGTGTCGGCGACCAGGAAGCGCAGCGAGACGTGGTGGTCGTCCTCGGCCTCGCGTTCGACGCGCACGATCACCGAGCCCTTTTCGGTGAACTTGACGGCGTTCGAGGCCAGGTTGAGCAGCACCTGGCGAAGGCGGCCGGGGTCGCCCTGGAGGCGCGACGGTACCAGCGTGTCCACGCGCGCCTCGAAGCGCAGCGACTTCTGTTCGGCGAGCGGGAACAACACGCCGGCGATCTGGTCCACCGCGACGCGGAGGTCGAAGTCCAGCTGCTCGACGGGCATGCGACCCGCCTCGAGCCGCGAGTAGTCGAGCGTGTCGTTGATGAGTGTGAGCAGCGATTCGCTGCTCTCGCGAATCAGCTCGACGAGCTGGCGCGATTCGGGTTGCATCTCGTTCTGGAGGAGCAGGTTCGTCATCGCGATCACGCCGCTCATTGGCGTGCGGAACTCGTGGCTCATCGTGGCGAGGAAGTCGCCCTTGAGCTGGATGGCGGAGCGTGCCTCGGCGAGACGCGCTTCGAGTTCGGTCACACGGCTCGAGGCGGGCTCGGGCGCCGCGGGTACCAGCGGCATCGGCGCGACGTCGATGGGGGGCAACTCGGGCGGCTTCGGCGCCTCGGGAGCGGCGAGCGCGACGGGTGGCGCGTGCCGCGCGCGCTCTCGCGCGACACCGACCAGGTAGCGCTCGCCGTCAAGGCTGTCCAGGAAGCGCAGGCGCACGTCGACCGCAAACGTCGTGCCGTCGGGGCGCACGAGGTCGATGGCGCAGTCGATGGTCTTCGCGTCGGAGCGCCCCTTGAGAAACGCGCGCACGACGCCTTTCACATGCGAGGACGAGAGCAGCTCGACGCATGGCTTGCCGATGCAGTCGCGCACCTTGCGCCCCGTGAACGACTCGAACGCGGAGGATGCCCACACGAGCCGCCCCCACGGATCGGTGCTGAACACGAGGTCAGGAGAGGACTCCAGGACTTCTCGAAGCCCGATGGCGGGCGCGAAGGCCGGCGTTCCCTGGCGCGACGTACGCGAACGGTCGTTCATGATGCCTCTCGGGCTCGTGGTGTCCTCGCGCCGGACGTACCTGTCCGCCGCTCCGTAGGAACGGGACACCTCGTCCCTTGGCATCGGCCTCGGGCGGCGTTGGCTTGAGGCCGGAAATCCACTCTCGGTCAGCAGGCCTGCGGAATCAGCTCGCCGCCTGGTAGGAATCCTCGGTGGCGTCGTCCACGGCGGCCGCTTCCCCGTTCCGTGCCGCGATCGCCATCGGATCGCTGCCTCCGCCGAGCTCGCCCCAGTAGCGAAGCAGCGCCACCAGGAAGCCGGCGACGCCGGCAATCTCCATCACCTCCTCGACGGTGGCGATGAGCGAGTGCGTCATGTTGTTCATGCCCATGGTCTCGGCCCGCCAGCCACCCAGTGCCTCCACGACGAGCGCCCCGGTCACGAACACGACGCCGGACCAGAAGAAGCGCCATCGGGTCGCCGCGGGAAGGTGGAGGAAGAAGCGGAGGAACAGCACCCCGACCACCGCGACGAAGGCAGCTCCGGGGATGACACAGGCGAAGTAGAAGAGCCCGTGCGTGTGCCACGACTCGTGCAGGCGGCCCAGGTCTTCGTGGAGGCGGGCGATCTCGTCCAGCGACAGGAACGCGAACAGGGCGGAGAGCGCGCGCCAGTGCCGAACGAAACGCCCGCCGAGACGGCGCGTGCGCGAGGCGATCATGCCGATGAGCACCGAGCAGACGAGCAGCATGATGGACGAGTACCAGGTCGGCAGGTTCGACTCGGCGTCCAGGTCGAACGTGATGAGGAAGTCCTCCAGGTCCTCGCGGCCCAGGATGTGGATGACGTACTGCTCGGCCACGCTCAGCGTGGCGAGGACGGCGATGGCCCACGTCTGCCACCACGCGACGCGGCGCGGTGTCCACGCGGCCCAGATCTCCGCGACGGGGTCCGGCCTGCTCTGCTTCACGATCCCGATGGGCATGGCAGCCTCCTCTCTCCTTCCGACGCCGCGAGGTATCGGCGGATGGGACCTGCGGCGTGAGTCCCATGCCCGCCGGACGACTCGTGCCGCACCTGCTACGTTGCGTGCTCGCATGCCCGCCCCCGCCCAGGCTCCACCCGCCCCGGCCACGCGTCCGCTCACCGTCACGGATGTCGTCTCCACGTGGCTGCCGCTTGCGGGAAGCTGGGTGCTCATGGGGCTCGAGCTGCCCGCCGTAAGCGCCGTGATGGCGCGCCTCCCGCATGCCACCGTGAGCCTGGCGGCGTACGGCGGCGTGGTGTTCCCGCTCTCGCTCCTGGTCGAGTCCCCCATCCTCATGCTGCTCACGGCCTCCACCGCTCTGTCACGCGACGCGGCGTCGTACCGTGTCATCCGCAGGTTCATGTGGCTCGCGGGCGGCACGCTCACGCTGATGCACGCGGCACTCGCGTTCACGCCACTCTTCGACGTGGTGGCGGGAGCGTGGATCGGAGTGCCCGAGCCCGTGCTCGAGCCGGCCCGGACGGGACTGCGCATCATGCTGCCGTGGACCATGGCCATCGCCTATCGGCGCACACAGCAGGGCGTGCTCATCCGCTTCGGCGAGAGCCGCGCCGTCACCTGGGGGACGGTCATCCGCCTGCTCGTGCTGGGCGCCGTGCTGGCCCTGGGAGCCCGGCTTGGCTCGCTCTCCGGCATCGTCGTGGGCACCACCGCGGTGGCCTCGGGCGTGGTGGCGGAGGCACTGTTCGCGAGCGCCGCCGTGCGTCCCGTGCGGCGCGGCGCACTCGCGCTCGCCGAGCCGGTCGCGCCGCCGCTCACGATGGGCAGGTTCATCCACTTCTACACGCCGCTCTCGCTCACGCCGCTCCTCAACTTCATCGCGATGCCGCTCGCGGCGGCAGCCATGAGTCGCATGCCGAACGCGCTCGAATCCCTCGCCGCCTGGCCGGTGCTCTCCGGCAGCGCGTTCACGCTCCGGAGCCTCGGCTTCGCTTACAACGAGGTGGTGGTGGCGCGACTGGACGACCCCCGGCCCGGCCCGGCGCTCCGCCGCTTCGCGGGTGGTCTCTCCGTCGTGGTGACGCTCGTGTTCATCCTGGGCGCCGCGACGCGGATCGGTCGTGCGTGGTTCGAGCACGGCGCGGGACTGCCGCCCGGACTCGCGTCGCTCGCGTGCACGGCGCTCGTGTGGCTGGTACCCACGGGCGCGGTGAGCGTGTGGCAGAGCTATCACCAGGGCCTCCTGGTCCACGCGCACCACACGCGCGCGATCACCGAATCCATGGCCGTGTTGCTTCTCGCCACCGGGGCGGTGCTGGGGATCGGCGTGGCCTGGCACTCGGTGCCGGGGCTCCACTTCGCCGCGCTGGGCCTCACCGTGGGAGGCCTGGCGCAGGTGCTGTGGCTCGCGCGCCGCTCGGGAGACCCTCGCGCCGGGGCGAGCCGGTCAACCGCCACTGGGGACGCCTTCCAGCCTCGGGACTGACCGGCGCCGGCAGGAGTCTGACCGCCGGTGGGAAGTGGCACCGCTGCGGCCCGGTGCCACCTGGGTGTGATGCCCCAATGAGTTGGGGGGCGGCACGGTCAAGGCACGCCCGATGCTGTGTCACCCGCTCAGCTGCATTCCAGGGCGAGGGTGGCCGGTCGGACGCCCCGCCGGGTCCTCAAGGAGGAGGTTGCCGATGACGCTCCTGAGCCTGTCCCTGATCACGATGTGGATGGTGCTGGTCCTGCTGGGTGTGACGTTCGCGGGGTTCGTGCACGCGCTGGTCGGTGCGGCAGTGACCATCGTGCTCATGACCGGGAAGAAGGGCTCGCGCCGCGCTCGCATGGCCGCCGCGGCCACGGCGGCGGCGGCGGCGTCGACGATCACGATGCGCTGATCCCTCGCGCATCGCGGTCCGGCTGTTACATGAGTGGGGCCCGGTCGTTGCCGACCGGGCCCCAAGAACGTTCGGTCTTGGTGGCGCTGGGTTCCCCGTGATCTTGCTGCATCCTAGGGGCCCTGTTCAGGCGCCACAGCGTCCGAGTTCCCCTACGAGGACGCCACCTCCACCGAAGCCAGACTGCGACTATCCAATGGATC
>JAHFBW010000184.1 GCA_023249845.1 Candidatus Eiseniibacteriota bacterium | reverse complement strand
GCGCGGGTTAGTCCATCAGATCACGTCCGACGAGCTGTTGGATGTACTGCGCTCGGGTCCGGTCACGGCCTATATCGGATTCGATCCCACCGCGGACAGTCTGCACGTCGGCAGCCTGCTCCCCGTGCTCGCGCTCATGCGACTGCAGCGCGCCGGACATCCTCCCATCGCGGTGATGGGCGGCGGCACGGGCATGATCGGTGATCCGAGTGGCAAGTCCGCGGAACGCAACCTGCTCACCGTGGAGCAGATCGACGCGAACGTGGCGGGCCAGCGCGCGCAGCTCGAGCGCTTCCTCGACTTCACGGGGCCGCACGCCGCGCGCATGGTGAACAACCTCGATTGGCTCGCGAAGCTCGACCTGATCGGCTTTCTGCGCGACATCGGCAAGCATTTTTCGGTCAACGCCATGACGCAGCGCGATTCCGTGCAGCTCCGCCTCCACTCGCGCGACCAGGGCATGTCGTACACGGAGTTCTCGTACGCACTGCTCCAGGCCTACGACTTCCTCGAGCTCTACGACCGCTTCGGCTGCCGGCTTCAGTTGGGGGGCAGCGACCAGTGGGGCAACATCACGGATGGCTGCGACTTGATCCGGCGCCTTCGCCAGGCCAGCGCGTACGGGCTCACCATGCCGCTCGTGACCAAGGCGGACGGCAGCAAGTTCGGGAAGAGCGAGAGCGGCAACGTGTGGATCGATGAGCGCCGCACGAGCCCGTTCGCGTTCTACCAGTTCTGGTTGAACTTGGCCGACGCGGACGCGGTGCGCTACCTGCGCTTCTACACTTTTGTCGAGCCGACGGCGCTCGACGACTTGGCCGCGCGGCACCTCGAGCACCCCGAGAAGCGCGAGGCCCAGCGGCTGCTCGCCGAGCAGGTCACCGGCATGGTGCATGGGCCGGAGGCGCTCGCGAGCGCGCAGCGTGCCACCGCGGTGCTGTTCGAAGGTGGGGATCTTCGCACGCTTTCACCCGCGGAGATCGCAGAAGGCCTTGCCGATGCACCTCGCACGAAACTGCCCTCCTCTGAACTGGCGGGCTCCGGCCTCGACCTGCCCGGTGCGCTTGTGCGTTGCGGGCTCGCGCCTTCCAAGGGCCAGGCGCGCACGTCCATCGAGGCCGGTGCGGTCTCGGTGAATCATGAAGTCGTCAAAGACACGTCGCGAGCCCTCACGGTCCGCGACCTGATTGCCGATCGTTTCGTGGTACTGCGTCGCGGCAAGAAGACCTACAGCCTGATCGACGTGGCGGGCTGACCCCATCGCGATGCGCCACGAGCCCATCCTTCACGCGACACTTCGATTCCCGCGACAACGGGTTTGCCCGGCCGCGGGTCGCGACCTACGCTCCCTCGAAAGGTCCCCCTCCGATGACGCCTCCTGATTGGCGACTGGAAAGGAGCACGGCGAGCAATATGGTGCAGCCTGCCGTGCGAGCGGCGCGTCGGTTCCCGTGGCGCTTCTTCTTCCAAATGGTGCTCATCGGCATCTTCGGGTCGGCCGGTGTGGTGTTCGGGCTGGTCCAGTGGCTGCGAAGCGACCTGCCCTCGCCCGAGAAGCTCACGGCGATCGAGACACCCGTAAAGACCACGGTGTACGACGCACGCGGCAAGGTGCTCCACGAGTTCTATCGCGAGAACCGCTCGGTCGTGCCGCTCAAGAACATCCCGCGTCACCTCGTGAACGCCACGCTCTCGACCGAGGACCGCAACTTCTACAAACACTGGGGCGTGGACCTGTGGGGCGTCGGGCGCGCCGTGGTCACGGACGTCATGCACATGCGTCGCGCGCAGGGCGGCAGCACGATCACGCAGCAGCTCGCGCGCAACCTGTTCAACATGTACGAGAAGTCGTTCACCCGGAAGCTCAAGGAACTCGTGCTCGCGATCGATCTCGAGCGAACCTATTCCAAGGACCAGATCCTCGAGCTGTATTTCAACCAGATCTACTTCGGGGAGGGCGCCTACGGCGTGGAGTCGGCGGCCAAGACGTACTTCGGCAAGCCGCTCGCCGAACTGACGCTACCGGAGTGCGCGCTCATCGCGGGCATCCCCGCGAACCCCACGGTCTATTCGCCTCGGCGCAAACCCGCCGCGGCCCAAGCCCGCCGCGCGAAGGTGTTGCGCAACATGCTCGCGACCAAGGCCATCACGCAGGTTGAATTCGACCGCGCCATGGCGGCGCCGCTCGGCGTGACCGCGACGCGCTACACGAACGATCGTGCCGCCTATTTCGTGGAGATGGTTCGCCTGAATCTCGACGAGAAGTACGGCTCGAACGCGGTTTACGAGGGCGGGCTCAAGGTGTACACGACGCTCGACGCCGATCTTCAGGTTCTCTGCGACAAGGCGCTCGAACGCCAGATCTCGCAGCTCGAACTGGACATGAAGCTCAAGCGCACGCGTACGGCGTACGAGACGGCCTTGAAGGACGGCAAGATCGCCATGGGCTCGCGCCCCCCCTACCTGCAGGGAGCCGTCGTCGCGCTGGATCCGCGTACCGGCGCGGTGCGCGCGCTCTCGGGAGGCCGGGACTGGAACGAGAGCAATTTCAACCGAGCCGTGCAAGCGCTGCGCCAGCCGGGTTCATCGTTCAAACCGTTCGTGTACGCGGCGGCGCTCGACAACGGTTTCAAGCCCACGGATGTCATCGTGGACGAACCCGTCACGTTCCCCGGCGCGGAGGGCAAGCCGTACGAACCCCAGAACTACGATCGCAAGTTCCGCGGACCCATCACGCTGCGCTACGCGCTGCAGGAGTCCGTGAACATTCCGGCCATCAAGTTGCTGCGCAAGGTGGGCACGTCGCTCGTCGCGAGCTACGCGCGCCGTATGGGCATCAAGAGCACGCTCGGGCAGAACCTGTCGCTGGCGCTGGGATCGAGCGAAGTGAACCTGCTCGAGCTCACCTCGGCGTACTCGGTCTTGGCCAATCGCGGCGTGCGCAATGAACCGGTTTACATCCTGAGGGTGGTCGACAAGGACGGCCGCGAGCTCGAGCGCAGCACGGCGCGTCCGTACGAGGTGCTCTCCGAGGCGACCGCCGCGGTCATGACCAGCATGCTGGAGTCCGTCATGGACCACGGCACGGGCTTCCCGGCGCGCGCCGCGGGCTTCACCATCCCGGCGGCCGGCAAGACCGGAACGATGGACGAATACATGGACGCCTGGTTCGTGGGCTATGTGCCGAACCTCGCCGTGGGAGTCTGGGTGGGCTACGACGAGAAGAAACCGATCGGAGCGGGCATGACCGGCGCGCGCGCGGCGCTGCCGATCTGGACCGAGATCATGATGGGCGCCACGCGCGGCAAGCCAGTGGAGGATTTCCCGATGCCCTCCGGGACACTCACCCGCCTGGTCTGCGCCGAGACCGGCATGCTCGCGACGGATCAATGCCCGAGCCCGTCCAACGAGATGTACGAGGAGGGCGCCGAACCGACCGAGTACTGCAACACCCATCCCGGCCGGCCCTTGGATCCCACGACGCGAGTATTCGGCCGCCCCGATTCGCTCGAGGCGGTTCCGCGTGAGTTCGACGCCAAGCCGGGGAAGGAAGAGATCCACATCTGACCGGCGACGCACGGGACCCGTCGTGAGCGCCCAACCGGTGCGCCCGCCGCGGGCCTTAGCCGCCACGCTCGACAGGAGCGCACGCGGGCGCGACAACAACTTCAACCTCGTGCGCTTCATCGCCGCGGGCCTCGTGCTCGTGAGCCACTCCTGGCCGCTCACCGCCACGCCTGGCGAACCGCTCGAACGCTTCGCCGGCTTCTCGCTCGGGCACTTGGGTGTGGACGTGTTCTTCGTCGTGAGCGGCTTCCTCGTCACCGGAAGCCTGCTCGCTCGCGACACGCTCGGCGACTTCGCGAGGGCGCGCGCGCTACGCATCTTCCCCGCGCTCGTCGCCTCCGCGTTCGGCACCGCGTTCCTGTTGGGCCCGCTCGTCACTGCGCTGCCCCTGGCGCGCTACCTCACGACGTGGGACACGTGGCGATTCGCGCTCCAGAACGCGGTGACGTGGCCCTTGGGCGTGCGCTGGTGGCTGCCGGGCGTCTACCTCGGTAATCCGGGAGGGCCCACGGTGAACGGCGCGCTGTGGTCGCTGCCGTGGGAGCTCACCATGTACGTCCTGCTCGCGATCCTCGGCGCGACGTTCCTGCGCGCGCGCGGCCCGGCGAGCGTGGCGCGGCTCCGTCTGGTGGTGCTGGCCGGGGCGGCGACAGCCGCGCTCGGCCACGGTGTGAACGAGGCGTTCGCGCTCTCGTCCCGATTCGAGATCATCCAGGGCCTGCGGCTGACTGCGCTGTTCTTCACTGCCGGCGCGCTGCAGCTCGTGCGCGAGCGTGTGCCGCTTGGCGCGCCGCTGTTCGTGGGCGCGCTCGTGGCGCTCGGTGTGGCGCTCCGCTTCGGCGGCGCGTGGCACGCGCTCTATCCGCTGGCGCTCGGCTACATCGTGTTGTGGCTCGCATTGGTCCCCGCGGGGCCAGTGCGTCTCTACAACCGGATCGGCGACTACTCGTACGGATTCTATCTCTGGCAGTTCCCGATCCAGCAGGCGGTGATGCTCCGCCGACCGGAGGCCTCGCCGTTCGAACTCATGGCCATGGCCGCGCCCATCGCGCTCGGGCTGGCCGCGCTCTCGTGGCACCTGGTCGAGTCCCCCGCTCTGGCCTTGAAGCACCGCTCGACGGGCGCACGGAACGAGAGTTGAACATGAGCGAACCACGTCGCGGCAGGACTTCGCACTCTTGCTCTAGCGGGGACTATTCATGAGCTGCGTCGCGAGAATACGTCCAGGCCGCGCCAGACAAGGAGCGCAGCCCGGTCGCGACGCAGTCGTGTCTGGACGACACGTCGAGGAGCGACCGGGCTCCGCGACGCCGGATGGTGCGGTCTGGGCGTGTTCGCAGCAGCAGCTCATGAATAGTCCCCGCTAGGTTCTGTCTGAGAACTGCGCGCGGACGCGGGGAGTTCTCAGACAGAGTCTAACCTTCGACCCGCTCGAGCACGAGATCTGCTGGCAACGTCGCGGGTGACTGGTCCGCGAACGTGAAACAGCCGGCCACGCGCGCTGCGATCGCGCCGTCGCTGGCGGCCAGGTGGAGCTTCGCGAACGTATCGCCCTTCGCGAGCTTGTCCCCACGTTCGCGCGTCATGACGATCCCCACACGAGGATCCACTGCGTCCTCCATGGCGAGACGGCCGGCGCCCATCGCCACGACCGCTTCGCCCAGCGCGAAGCAGTCGCAGCCCGCGAGGATGCCGGCCCGCGGCGCCTGCAGCTCCACCACCTTGGGAGCCGCATGGAACGGTTCGCCGTGTTCCAGCGCCCGCGTGTCTCCGCCCTGCGCATGCGCCA
Source organism: Candidatus Eiseniibacteriota bacterium (assembly GCA_023249845.1). Classification (GTDB taxonomy): domain Bacteria; phylum Eisenbacteria; class RBG-16-71-46; order RBG-16-71-46; family RBG-16-71-46; genus JAIOPA01. Next base: position 1,592 of record JAHFBW010000184.1, on the reverse strand, counting down.
TCGCGAGGAAGCGCTCCGCCGCGTGACCCTCGTCGAGCACATGGGTCACGCGCACGCGAGCGGCATCCAGGTTCAGGGCCGCGCCCGCCAGCCGCACCATCTCGGCCGCGAGCGTCAGCGTCAGCTCGCGCGTGCCGGGAACGGGCTGGCCGCGCAACACCTGCCACGCCTCGCGGACCTCGAGCGCGTTTCCGACGGCCCAGCCGATCGGCCAGCTCATGTCCGTGATGCACGCGGACGCGGCCGCCCCGAGCGCTTGAGTCGTCCCCACCAGCCGCCGGGCGAGAGCGCGTGCCGCTTCGGGCGTCTTCATGAACGCGCCGCTGCCGCACTTCACGTCGTAGACGATCGCGCGCGCGCCCTCCGCGATCTTCTTGGACACGATGCTCGAGACGATGAACGGCTCGAACTCCACCGTGGCGGTGACGTCTCGAAGCGAGTAGAACAGGCCGTCCGCTGGCGCCAGGTCAGGCCCCTGCCCCACCATGACGATCCCGAGCTTTCGCATCTGCTCCGTCATGGCCGCGGGCTCGAGCCGGGTCTGGAATCCGGGGATGCTCTCCAGCTTGTCGAGCGTGCCGCCGGTGTGTCCGAGCCCGCGACCGCTGACCATGGGCACGGGCACACCGCACGCGGCCACGAGTGGTGCCAGGGCGAGCGAGATCTTGTCGCCGACGCCGCCGGTCGAGTGCTTGTCGGCGGCCACGCCGAGCGCCTTCCAGTCGAACACGCGCCCGGAGTGGAGGAACGCCAGTGTGAGCGCGTCGGTCTCGCTCGCATCGAGACCGTTGAGGAACGCCGCCATGAGCCAGGCGCTCGCCTGATAGTCCGGAATCTCACGCGCGGCGCACCCGGCCACGAACGCGCGAAGCGCCGCGGGGTCATGCGCGAGGCCATCGCGCTTCGTACGGATGAACTCGCGCGGGTCGAGCGAGTCGAGCGCCAACTCAGTACTTCCCTTCGCCAACCGTTTCACCCCGCACGATCTTCACGCCGGCGGACGCCCCGAGCCGCGTGGCACCCGCGGCCACCATCTTCTCGGCGTCCTCCTTCGTGCGCACGCCGCCCGAGGCCTTGACCCCCATCTCGGGGCCCACGGTCTCACGCATGAGCTGCACGTCCTCGACGGTCGCGCCGCCGCCGCCGAAGCCCGTGGACGTCTTCACGAAGTCGGCGCCCGCCGCCTTCGCGAGCGTACAGCCCATCACCTTCTCGTCACGCGTGAGGAGCGCCGTCTCGAGGATCACTTTCACGAGCGCGCGGGGGTGCCCGCTTGCGGGCCCAGCGGCGTTCACGACGCCGTGGATATCCTGCTCCACGAGCGCGTAGTCGCGCGACTTCAGGGCGCCGATGTTGATGACCATGTCCACTTCCTCGGCGCCCTGCTCCAGCGCGCGGCGCGTCTCGTACGCCTTGGTGTCGGGCAGGTGTGCTCCGAGCGGGAAGCCGATCACCGTGCACACGCGCACGCCCGACCCGCGCAAGAGCTCACGGCACAGTGCGACCCAGTTGGGATTCACGCACACGCTGGCGAAGCAGAACTGCGCGGCCTCGCGGCAGAGCTGCTCCACCTCTTCGCGCGTCGCGTCGGG
>JAHFBW010000183.1 GCA_023249845.1 Candidatus Eiseniibacteriota bacterium | reverse complement strand
CTCTTCAGCGCCAGCAGGCAGGCATGCGCGGCGATCATGGAGGGGTACTCCTCCTTGCCGCCGAAGCCGCCGCCGGTCTCGGTCTGGATGACGCGGATATCGGCCACGGCGCGACCCAGCAGGACCTTGAGCGCCTTCAGCACGTAGTAGGGACACTGGAGCGAGCCATACAGCGCCATCCCGTGTCCTTCGGGGACGGCGATGACGCCGTTCGTCTCGATGTAGACGTGCTCCTGGGCCCCGGTGGTGTAGCTGCCCTCAACGATCGCCGCGGCGCGGTCGAAGCCACGCGCAAGGTTCCCCTTCTCGATGGTGATGTGCTTGAACGTGTGCAGGCTGGCCGCCGGGTCCAAGAGGGGCGTTTCGACCTCCTCGCGAAGCAGCACCGGAGCCGCGAACAGGGTGTCGCGGTCCTCGTGTGCCAGGAGCAGCACCGGTTCCGCAGCGTGCCGCACCGTGTCCACGACCAGGCAGGGCTGGTCCCGCGTGATGAGCGCGATGCAGTTCTCACCCGGGATGTCGCGGTGGTCCACCACGGTGAACCCCGCCGGATCGAAGCCCAGGGAGTAGCCGGCCATGTGGCCGCGCGCGATGCTCGAGCGGATGGTGCGTCCGTGCAGCATGCCGGGGAAGCGCAGATCGTCGGCATAGAGCGCGGCGCCCGTGGCTCGGGCCATGCCCTCTTTGCGTGCGACGCTCGTCCCCACGCTTGTCATCCGGCCACTATAGCGCGGGCGCCGTGAGCTTGTCCGGCGCGTCTCCGCGTTGAGGAGGCGTGCTCCTGGGCTGCGCTCAGCGCGGCGAGAAGGGCCACGGCCGCGCGCCGGCAGCCATCGGATCGTAGCCGGCCACGTTGATCACGCGCTCGCGAGCACCCGGGAGCAGCCACACGGTTCGACCCGAGGCGACACGCGCGCGCAGATCCGCCTCGGACAGGTAGTCCGTGTACCACGGTTTCGCGCGGTCCTGCGGCGCGCGCGCGGTGAGCTCCGCGCACACGACGCCCGCGAACAGGAGTGTGTAGCGCGGCGGCACAGGGAACGTGGCGATGACGCGATCAGCGACGTGCGCTGCGGCAACCCGCTTGTCGTGATCCTGGGCGAGCGGGCCGCGGATGGGATCGAGCCACAGCCGGTGACTGCCGAGCGGCCAGGAGATCGCGAGCGAGGATCGCGTCTCGGGCGCGATGCCCTTCTTGGGCGGATCCACGTCCATGCCCAGCACGAAGGACGACAGCGCGATCGCCACGCACGCCGCGCGATGCCATGCGAGCGGGCACCAGCGTGCCGAGAGCAACAACACGAACGGCACGGTGGGGAGCAGGTAGCCCTCGTCGTGCGGGAGCCGCACGTAGAGCAGCATCTCGGCCGCGATGGCCGTAAGTGCCGCGGGCACCACGCCTCGTGACGCTTCGCCCGCGGCCCGCTCGCCGCGCCGGCGTGCGAGGGCCATGACGAATGCGAGGCCGAGCGCCAAGCTTCCCGCAATGCCCCACAGCAAAGCCGTGGCCTGCCCCAGCACCAGCACGGGCGGGAACGGCAGCCGGTCCAGGTGGAGGAAACCAGTCACGAAGTCGAGCGGCGAACTGCCCGTGCCGAGCGGGTCCACGAAACGCAGGAACCCCCAGCCGTATCGCGCCCATGCCGGGAAGTAGCAGGCCGCGGCCACGACCGCCGCGAGCGTGAGCACGAGTCCGCGCGCGCTGCCTCGCGTCACAGCCGCGGGCGGGACCGGGAGGAGGAGCACAGCCGGGACCAGCACCACCGACGTGAGACGAGTGCCGATCGCGAGTCCCAGCCAGACTCCCGTCCAGACGCTGCGCCCCGCGAGCCGGGCATGACATGCCGCCAGGGCGAACGCGAGCGCCAGTGTGTAATCCATGGCGGAGACACTCGCCACGCTCATGGCCGGCGCGAACGCGAAAGCGAGTGCCACAAGCGCCACGTCGCGAACGCAAAGCCGGCGCAGGAGTCGCGCGAACAGCCACACCGCCACGGCGCCCGCCACAGCGCTCACCGCGTTCATGGCCACCGGACCACCGCCGGCGCGCGCGACGAGCGAGCAGAGCCACTCCTGCACGGGGTAGCCAGGGAAGCGTGACGTGGTGTAGCGCCCGCTCGCGGCCAGTTCGCGCGCGGCGTTCACGAGGAACCAGGCGTCGTTGTCGTTGCCCGCGCCGGGTGCCAGGAACGGGAGTCGTGACACGAACACCAGGGCGGCGAGCGCCAGATCGGAGGCGTGGTCCCGAAACACGGAGCGCATGAGCGTCGCAGTCTACATCGGCGTTCCGCTCGCGGGGGTGACGGGCACCGCTTGGGGAGCAGCTGTCGAAGTTACGTCGGTGCACGGCGTCGCATTCCCGCTCGCCGCGCTCGCACTCGCGCGGCTATGATGCCGTGCGATCGGTCGCGGCGACTCACGCCGACTCAGCCCCAAGCCACGGGAGTCTCACTTGCGCAGCTCTCAGGATCTCGGCCTCGCGGCCGCGTCGCTCACGCCGCAGTCTCTCTCGCGGCTCGCACAGGGCTTGATCGGTTCGGAGGTGCTGCGAATCGCCGCCGAGGTACGCGCCGCGATCGCTGCCGGACGCGAGGTGTGCAACTTCACCGTCGGCGACTTCGACCCGCGGGAGTTTCCGCTTCCCGACAAGCTCCGCGACGGCATCAAGGCCGCGTTGGACGCCGGCCACTCGAACTACCCGCCGGCGAACGGCATGCCCGAGCTGCGGAAAGCCTTGGTGGAGTTCCAGCGCCGCGAGATGGGGCTCGACTACCCGCTCGACTCCGTGGTCGTGGCCGGCGGCGCGCGGCCGCTCATCTACGCCACGTACCGAACGCTCGTGGACCCGGGCGACGTGGTGGCGTTTCCCGTGCCGTCGTGGAATAACAACCATTACATCTACCTCACGGGTGGGCGTCCCGTGCCGCTCGCGGTCACTCGCGAGCACCGGTTCCACCCCACCGCCGATCAGATCGCGACCGTGCTCCCGGAGGCCCGGCTGCTGGCGCTCAGTTCACCGTTGAACCCCACCGGCACGGCGATGGAGCCCGAGTCCCTGGCGGCGATCAGCCGGATGACGGTAGAGGAGAATCGCCGTCGCGAGGGCTCCGGCCGGCGGCCGGTGTTCCTCATGTTCGACCAAGTCTACTGGTCGACGTCGTTCGAGTCCGGGCCGCCGCTCTCGCCGCCCGCGCTCGTCCCTGAAGTGGCGCCGTACACCGTGTTGATCGACGCCATCTCCAAGTCACTCGCCGCGACCGGGCTGCGCGTGGGCTGGTCGTTTGCGCACCCGGCCGTCACGTCGCGCATGTCGGACTTCCTCGGCCACGTCGGGGCGTGGGCACCGCGCCCCGAGCAGATCGCCACCGCGGCGTTCATCTCTGACGAGCCGGCGTTCCGCGAGTTCCGCGCGCAGATGGCGGAGCGCCTGGGGCAAAGGTTGCGCGCACTCCACCAGGGCTTCGAGCGCATGCGCCTTGCCGGCCTGCCGGTGGAAGCCGTGGAGCCAGCCGGCACGCTCTACCTGTCGGTGCGATTCGCACTCGGAAATTCCGTGCCGGGCCGCGCGCTCTCGACGAACGAAGACGTGCGCCGTTTGCTGCTCGATGAAGCCGGCGTCGCGGCGGTGCCGTTCCAGGCCTTCGGTGTGCCCGATGAGGACGGCTGGTTCCGCTTCTCGGTGGGAGCGGTGTCCATGGCCGCGATCCAGCGCGGCCTCGTGAACATCGAGCGCGTGCTGAGTGGCGCCGGCGCGCCAGATCCGGCGGCCGTACGACGCTGAAGCAGTCGCCATGAACCTGCTCGCGGCCGCGGTCCTGCTCGCCTTCTCCTCGGGCCGCTGGGTGGTGTCGTTGGCAGCGTGGCTCTCGCCGCTCTTCCTGCTCCGGTTCGTGCGCGGGGGCGGTGCCGCTTCACGGCTGACCATCGCCGCCGCGCTGCTCTACGCCATCGGCTGCTTCACGTACTGGGGCATCGTGCCCGCGCCGGTGCCCGCCTACTTCGCGATCCTGCTCACGCTCACGTTGCCGGGCGCGCTCCCGTACGTGACGGACCGGTTGATCCGTCGCGGCGAGGACGGCTTCGAAGCGACGCTCATCTTCCCGAGTACCTGGGTCGTGACCGAGTACCTGATCTCGCGCACGAGCCCCTATGGCACGTGGGGTTCGATCGCGTACACGCAGGTGGACCACCTGCCGCTCATCCAATCCGTGGCGGTGACGGGTCTCTGGGGCATCGCGTTCCTGATGGCGTGGACGGCCTCCGTGGCGAACTGGGTGTGGGGGTGCGGCTTCGAGTGGACGCGCGTGCGTAGCGGAGTGCTGGCCTGGGCCGGGACCCTTGCGACGGTGCTGCTAGTCGGTGGCGCCCGCCTGGCGCTCGCGCCACCCGGCTCGCCCACGCTGCGCGTGGCCACGTTCACTGTGCCCACACCCGAGCGGCTGTCGCCGTGGGACCTGATCCAGGAGCGCCGCGAGGGATCTGCCCTCGCGGCAGTGCGTGCCGACCTGCGCACGCACCACGACAGCCTGTTCGCCGCGGTGCGACGCGAGGCGGCCGCGGGCGCGCGTCTGGTGGTGTGGTCCGAAGCAAATGCGTTCGTGCTCGCGGACGAGGCGCCGGCCTTCGAGCAACGCGCCGCCGCCGTCGCGCGCGAGACCGGCGTGTACCTGATCATCGGGCTCGCCGTGTTCACGCCCGGCCAGGGCTACTACGAGAACCTGTTCGTGGCGTTCGATCCCTCGGGAGCCCGGCTCGCGCGCTACCACAAGGCGCGTCCCGTTCCCGGCGATCCCGAGCGGGGCGCGGATGCCGCCATCCCGGTGTTCGAGACTTCGTTCGGGCGCATCGCGGGCGCGGTATGCTTCGACGGCGACTTCGTGGACCTGATGGCGAGGGCCGGGCGGGAACACGCGGACCTGCTCGTGATCCCGTCGTCGGATTGGCGCGCCATCGACCCCATCCACACGCGCATGGCGCTATTGCGCGGCGTCGAGAATGGTTGCGCGGTGGTGCGACCGACGAACAAAGGCCTGTCCGCCGCCGCGGACCACCAGGGGCGCGTGCTCGCGACGGCGGACTTCTTCCGCTCGCGGCCGAACGTTATGGTGGCGCAGGTGCCCGTGCAGGGCGTGCGCACGATCTATGCGCGTTATCCCAACCTGATGGTGTACTTCTGCGCATTGCAGCTTCTGCTTTCGGTCGTGAGGCGTTTCAAGCGGCGGCCGCAGAGCGGAGCGTGAGTGTGCTAGCGGACCAGCGCGAGCACCTGCGTGATGCTCGTGCCCGCGTGGAGCAGCCTCAGGAACACAACTCCCGCGTTCCTCGAGCCGCGGCCCAGGCTCGACCGATCGAACGTGATCTCGTGGCGGCCGGCGGGATACTCCTGCTCCGCAAGCAGCGCCAGTCGCCGCCCCGCGACATCGACGGCCTCCAACGTGACTGGGCCCGCGACCGGGAGATCGAACCTTGTCGTGAACCGGTCGCGGGCAGGCTGGGGATACACCGCGAGCGCCAATCCGGAACTCGCTCCACCAACTGGCGCGTCCGTGGTGCAGAGCGGGATCGAAGCCAGCGAGCCGTACGTGAGCGCGCCCCCGACCTGGACGGCTGCGCCGTCGTGGTGATGGATCGTCCGATCGAGCAGGTTCGAGTCGTCGAATGTCCAGTAGGCGACGAGGTTCGTCTCGGTGCCCTCGAGCCGGCAGTCTTTGTTCGCGGCGATCTCGGCTTGTGTACGCGCGCGATCCCACACGCGCACGTCGTCGATCCAGCCGTCGAAGCGTCGCAGGTAGCCCGCAGCGAAGTTGTCGCAGCCCAGGAGCACGTCGTTGTTCCCGTAGTAGACCGTGCCCAGGTTCCAGGCGGCCTGCCCGGTGGGCGCGCCATCGATGTAGGTCTTGATCGTGGTGCCGTCAAACGTGACGGCGACGTGGTGGCGCGCGAGTGGTGTCGCGACGGCGGAACTCAGCAGGTAGACCCCCGAGGAGGTCGGCGTGTGCGTGAGGTTGAAGTGGATCTGGCCTGTCGGCGTCCAGTGGAGGTGCCAGGATGCGATGTCGCTGCCCGTTGCGTTCTGGATGGGCTTGGAGATGATGGACGCGCCGGAGGGGTCGGTGGAGAACCCGTAGCCGTTGCCCGTCCGCTGCAGCCACGCCTCGAGCGTGAACTGCTGGAGCGCGAAGTCGGCATGGTTCGGGACCTGGACGTAGGCGGTGTTCGAGGCGCCGACGTTGGCGAGGTGGAGTGCCGTGTCGTCCGCGGCCGAGGTGATGTCCGCGGCGATCGCAAGGGACGTGAGAACCGCGAGGAACGAGAGCGGTCGGAATGCCATGGCGGCGGTCTCCAAGTCGTGTGATGACATGCACTCGGCGCCCGGCGGAGGGCGTGGGCTGGACCCCGGGCTTCACTCCTGCATGCGCGTTCCGCCCAGGAACAGGGTCATTCGGCGGGGAATGGCGCCTCCCAACGGTCGCGCCCCCACCGAGGCCCAGCGCGGTCCCGGTGGCGCCTGCGATCGACCGTTGACCCCTTCCGGGTCCCTCGCTAGCTTTCACATGCTCCCGCTGAATCGGGTCGCCGACGGGAGCAAGGCTGGGCCGGAGTGCCCAGCGTGTCGAGCGTGGCGAAGCCAGTTTCGACCCCCCACGAAGTGGCCGCCCCGTTCGAAGCTGAAGAGCGATCGAAAAGCGTGGAGGCTCGGCTATGCGGATCAAACCGTTGTCCGTGCTCGTCGCAGCGATGCTCGCGGTGCTGCCGGCGTCGTCGTTTGCTGCCGGCTGGCAGGTTGGACTCCAGGGAGGCGCGTCCGTTCCCACCGGTGATTTCGCCGACATCGACGCCAAGACCGGATTCCTGCTCGGCGGCCTCGTCGACTACTCGTACAACGACATGTGGGCGTTCGGCGGCAATGTGAGCTTCAGCCGGAACAATCACAAGGATGTCGGCACCACCGTGGATGTGGGCGGCGGCAACACCTATAC
>JAHFBW010000182.1 GCA_023249845.1 Candidatus Eiseniibacteriota bacterium | reverse complement strand
CGGCCGGCGCCGCGCTGCTCTCGTTCCTCTCACCGCTGGCGCTCGTGGCCGGCTTCACGCTGCCACTCGCGGTGATCGTGGCCAAGGCCGTCACGCGATTGCTGCTCGACTCGCGACTCTGGGGCTCGCTCGTGCGTCATCGCTACCGCACCGTGTTCGCCGCGCTGGCGCTCGGGGTGGCGACCTGGTTCGCGCTCGGCGCGCTCACGAGCGCCGTGAGCGCGCCGAACGCGCCGGCGGCGGTCGCGCAGGCGAGCGGCGGGCACGCGGGCGAGGCCACTGGCGGACACGCCGGAAGCGAAGTCGGCGCCCCTCGAACCCAGCAACCCGCCGGAAGCGCCGAAGCCACTGAAGGCGGTGAAAAAGACAGCGAGGGCTTCACGAACGTGATCGCGCTGCTCGTGGCCACGAATCCGCACGCCGCCTGGGCGCACTTTCTCGAGCACTATGAAGTGCTCCTGTTCTCGGGGTTCATCGCGGTCGTGCTGCTGGTGGTCGCGTTCGCCGCGAGCCGCAACCCGAAGCTGGTGCCGCGCGGCTTCCAGAACGGCGTCGAGTTCGTGGTCGAGGGACTGTCCGACTTCATCTCCGGCATCCTCGGTCCCAAGCACGGCCCGCGCTTCGTGCCGTTCCTCGGCACGTTGTTCGTGTACATCCTCGCCATGAACCTGTTCGGGCTCATCCCGTTCATGCACTCGCCCACGGCGAGCCTGAACGTGACCGTTGCGCTCGCGCTCACCGTGTTCGTGTACGTGCAGTTCATCGGCTTCAAGGAGCTGGGTCCGCTGGGCTGGCTCGACCACATGTTGGGCTCTCCGCGCGACCTCACGAGTTGGATCCTGACCCCGCTCATGCTGCCGATCCACCTGCTCGGCGAGCTCGCCAAGCCCATCTCGCTCTCGTGCCGACTGTTCGGCAACATCTTCGGCGAGGACATGCTGCTGGTGGCGTTCGCCTCGCTCGGCATCACCATGCTGCCGTTCAAGCAGCTCCCGTTCGGCATCCCGATGCACGCGCTGTTCTTCCCGCTCGCCCTGCTCGGCAGCGCTCTTCAGGCCATGGTGTTCACGGTCTTGAGCTCCATTTACATCCTCCTCATGCTGCCCCACGAGCACGACGACACGCACGGGCATGGGGAGGCGGTGTCACACGCCCACTAGAAACCAGGAGGTCGTTCCATGGATCTGCATGCGGCATTGTCAATCGGTCTTCCCGTCGGCATCGGTCTCGCCGCGGTCGGCTCGGGTATCGGCCTCGGCGGCATCGGGCTCGGCGCCATGCAAGCCATCGGTCGCCAGCCGGAGGCCACGGCGAAGATCCAGCTCGCCATGATCATCATCGCCGCGCTCGCGGAAGCGCTCACGATCTACGCGTTCGTGACGATGTTCCTTCTCAAGGGCAAGATCTGAGCCGGCGGCTGTCGCTGCGGCTCGCGCCGCCGTCACGCCCCGCGGAGCACGCATGAACATCATCGATGTCCGGCTCGTCGGCACCCAGATCCTGGGCTTCCTGTTGCTGCTGTGGGGACTGAGCAAATGGGCCTGGGGGCCGCTCACGGCCCAGCTCGAGGCACGCCGGCAGAAGATCGCAGCCGAGTTCTCCGAGGCCGAACGGCGCCAGGCGGCGGCGGACGCGCTCAAGGCCAAGCTCGAGCAGGATCTGCGCGACATCGAGGCACAGGCCCGCGCGCGACTCCTGGAGTCCGTGGCCGAGGGCCAGAAAGTGGCGGCCGAGATCCGCGCCCAGGCCCAGAAGGACGCGCAGGACCGCCTCGCCAGGGCCGAGGACGAGGTGATGCGCGAACGCGAGAAGGCGAAGGAGATCCTCAAGGAACAGATCATCGACCTGTCGCTTGCCACCGCCGAGAAGATCCTCAAGACCAAGCTGGACGACCCGGCCCAACGCAAGCTGGCGGGCCAGTTCATCGACGAGGTCGGAACGCTTCGATGATCAAGGACGCTTCCGTCGCCGCGCGATACGCGCGCGCGCTGCAGATCCTGACCGAGCGGCAGGCCGCCAAGGCCGGTCAGCCGCCACTCACCGCGCTCGAGACGTCGCTCGCCGAGCTGCACGGGCTGGTGACGCTGCTGGCTCCCGGCACGCGTGCGGGCAGGTTCCTGCTCGATCCTCAAATCAGTCCCGCCGACCGCCGCAAGGTGCTGGAGCAGGGGCTCACCGGAAAGGTGTCGCCCGGCGTGCGCGTGTTCGCTGACCTGCTCCTGCGGAAGAAGCGCCTGGTACTGATCGGCGCCATCGCGCACGAGTTCCAGGTCATCGTCGAGCGCGTGCAGGGGCTCGAGCGCGCCACCGTCGTGAGCGCCGTGGCGCTCACCGACGCCGAGCGAAAGCGCCTGCACGGAGAACTCGAGCGCTACACGCGCAAGAAGATCGTGCTCGACGCACAAGTGGACGCCGCGCTCGTGGGTGGCGCCTACGTGCGCATCGGCGACCGCGTCATCGACCGCAGTATCAAGAACCTGCTCGCGTCGCTCGCCCATCAGCTCTACGAAGTGAGCGTGTAGCCGAGTCGCCCGCGGCCACGCCGACGCACTGCCCACACTGAACGAACGGGGAAGCCACCCAATGTCCTTTCGACCCGAAGAAGTGAGCGCCATCCTGGCGCAGGAACTCGAGCGTTACGAGGCCAAGCTCGAAACGAAGAGCGTCGGCAGCGTGCTGTCCGTGGGCGACGGCATCGCGCGTCTGTGGGGTCTCGAAGACGCCATGGCCGGCGAGCTGATCAAGTTCCCCGGCGACATCATGGGCATGGTGTTGAACCTCGAACAGGACAACGTCGGCGCCGTGCTGCTCGGCTCCGACAAGAACATCAAGGAAGGCGATCGCGTCGAACGCACGGGCCGCATCGCGTCGGTGCCCGTCGGCAAGGCCATGATCGGGCGCGTTGTCAACGCCATCGGCCAGCCGGTGGACGGCAAGGGACCGATCGGCTCGGACAAGTTCCGCAACATCGAGTTCAAGGCCCCGGGCGTGATCGAGCGCCAACCCGTTGTCGAGCCGCTGCAGACGGGTATCAAGGCCATCGACGCCATGATCCCGATCGGGCGCGGTCAGCGCGAGCTCATCATCGGTGACCGCCAGACTGGCAAGACCACGATCGCGATCGACACGATCCTGAACCAGAAGGGCACGGGCGTCATCTGCGTGTACGTGGCGATCGGCCAGAAGGAATCCACCGTCGCGAACGTGGTAGGCACGCTCGAGAGATACGGTGCCATGGAGTACACGATCGTGGTAACCGCGTCGGCATCGGAGCCGGCGCCACTCCAGTACATCGCGCCCTACTCGGGTGTCACGATGGGCGAGGAGTTCACGTACGCGGGCGGCCACGTGCTGTGCGTGTACGATGATCTTTCGAAGCACGCCACGGCGTACCGCCAGCTCGCGCTGTTGCTGCGCCGCCCGCCGGGCCGGGAGGCCTACCCGGGCGACGTGTTCTACCTGCACTCGCGACTGCTCGAGCGCGCGTGCAAGCTCTCGAACGAGAAAGGCGGCGGCTCGCTCACCGCGCTGCCGTTCATCGAGACGCAGGCCGGCGACGTGTCGGCCTATATCCCCACGAACGTCATCTCGATCACCGACGGCCAGATCTTCCTCGAGGGCGACCTGTTCTACTCCGGCGTGCGCCCGGCCATCAACGTGGGCATCTCGGTGTCGCGCGTTGGTGGCAACGCCCAGATCAAGGCCATGCGCCAGGTCGCGGGCCGGCTGCGCCTGGACCTCGCGCAGTACAGGGCGCTCGCGGCGTTCGCGCAGTTCGGCTCCGACCTGGACAAGAGCACGCAGGCGCAGTTGACGCGTGGCGAGCGCATGGTGGAACTCCTGAAGCAGGGACAGTTCACGCCGATGGCGGTGGAGCAGCAGGTCATCTCGATCTGGTCCGGCGCGAACGGCTACCTGGACGACCTGCCCGTCGCGGCCGTGCGCCGATTCGAGGCCGAGTGGCTCGCGTTCGTGGCGAACCAGTACGCGGAAGTGGCGCACAACATCCGTACGGCAAAGGTCATCTCGCCCGAGGACGACAAGCGAATGCACGAAGCGGCCAAGACGTTCAAGGCCCGGTTCAAGGCATAGGCCGATGGCTTCCCTGAAGGACTTGCGGCGGCGCATCCGCGCCACCAAGAGCATGCAGCAGATCTTCAAGGCCATGGAGATGGTGGCCGCGGCGAAGCTGCGCCGCGCGCACGCCCGCGCGCAGGCAGCGAACCCGTACGCCACGAAGATCACGGCCATGCTCGCGAACCTGTCGGGGGCGGCGGCCGAGCTGGAGCACCCGTTGTTCAAGGCGCGCGAGGTGAAGACCACGGCGCTGGTGCTGATCACGGCCGACCGCGGCTTCGCGGGCCCGTACAACACGGCGGTGCTGCGCGTGGCGGAGCAGCGGCTGAAGGCCGCCGCGCGGGGCTCGGTGCAATGCGTGGTGGTGGGCCGGAAGGGGCGTGACTACCTGCGGCGCCGCGGTTACCCGGTGCTCGCGACGCACACCGACCTGCCCGGGGAGGCGAGCCTCGAGCTGGCGCGCCAGATCACGAGCGACCTGACCGAGCGCTTCATCCGCGGTGAGGTGGACAAGGTGGAGATCCTGTACACGCACTTCGTCAACGCGATCGTGCGCAAGGTACTCACCGAGACGTTCCTGCCCATCGGAACAGGCTCCGTCGCGCAGTCCGCGGGCGGCGGCTCGGCCATCTTCGAGCCGAACGCCGAGAGCATCTTCGCTGAGCTCCTGCCCCGCTACGCCACCGCCAAGCTGTACGCGTCGCTCGCGGACTCACTGGCGAGCGAGCACTCGGCGCGAATGGTGGCGATGGGATCGGCCCGCAAGAACGCGGGCGAGTTGGTGGATTCGCTCACGCTGACCCGCAACCGGCTCCGGCAGGCGGCGATCACGCGCGAGATCTCTGAACTGGTGGGCGGCGCAGAAGCGCTGAACTAGACACACGGCGCCGGCTGCGAAACGTCCCGCGCACCGGCTGATTCAAACGAGGAGCAACCTCATGAGTACAGGCAAAGTCGTCCAGGTGATCGGGCCCACGGTGGACGTGGCGTTCGACCCCGACAAGCTGCCCAAGATCTACAACGCCATCGTCATCGAGGACGCCGAGCGGGGCATCAAGCTCACAGTGGAAGCAGCGCTGCACGTGGGCGACAACGTCGTGCGCTGCATCGCCATGGACTCGACGGACGGACTCGTCCGCGGCATGAAGGCCACCGATACCGGCGATCCCATCATGGTGCCGGTCGGCGAGGTCGGCCTCGGTCGCATCTTCAACCTGACCGGGGACCCGATCGACGGCAAAGGCCCCGTGAATGCGAAGCTGCGCTACCCAATCCACCGGTCGTCGCCTCCGTTCGATGAGCAGGAGGTCGATAAGCAGCTGTTCGAGACCGGCATCAAGGTCGTGGACCTGCTGGCGCCTTACCAGCGCGGCGGCAAGGTCGGCCTGTTCGGCGGCGCCGGCGTGGGCAAGACCGTGTTGATCCAGGAGCTGATCCGCAACATCGCCACCCAGCACGGAGGTTTCTCGGTGTTCGCCGGCGTGGGCGAGCGCACGCGCGAGGGCAACGACCTCTATCGCGAAATGACCGAGTCGGGCGTGATCGCGAAGACGGTGATGGTGTTCGGCCAGATGAACGAGCCGCCGGGCGCTCGCCTGCGCGTGGGGCTCACGGGCGTGACCATGGCCGAGTACTTCCGCGACGAAGAGGGCAAGGACGTGCTGTTCTTCGTGGACAACATCTTCCGCTTCACGCAGGCGGGCTCCGAGGTGTCGGCTCTCCTGGGCCGGATGCCGAGCGCCGTGGGTTACCAGCCCACGCTCAGCACCGAGATGGGTGCACTTCAAGAACGCATCACGACCACGAAGAAGGGCTCGATCACGTCGGTGCAGGCGATCTACGTGCCCGCCGACGACCTGACCGACCCGGCGCCCGCCACAGCGTTCTCACATCTCGATGCCACGACGGTGCTCGAGCGCTCGATCGCGGAGCTCGGCATCTATCCCGCCGTGGATCCGCTCGCCTCGACGAGCCGCATCCTCGATCCCGCCATCGTGGGCGAGGAGCACTACAAGGTGGCTCGTGACGTGCAGCGCATCCTCCAGCGCTACAAGGATCTCCAGGACATCATCGCCATCCTTGGCATGGACGAGCTGTCCGAGGACGACAAGATCACCGTGGCGCGCGCGCGCCGCATCCAGCGCTTCCTGTCGCAGCCGTTCTTCGTGGCGGAGGCGTTCACCGGCACGCCCGGCAAGTACGTGAAGCTCGAAGACACGGTGAAGGGCTTCAAGCGCATCGTGAACGGCGAGCTCGACGATCTGCCCGAGCAGGCGTTCTACATGCGCGGTGGCATCGACGAGGCCATCGTGGCGGCCGAGAAGATGCAGGCGGGCGTCTAGGTGGCGAGCC
Source organism: Candidatus Eiseniibacteriota bacterium (assembly GCA_023249845.1). GTDB lineage: Bacteria > Eisenbacteria > RBG-16-71-46 > RBG-16-71-46 > RBG-16-71-46 > JAIOPA01. Next base: position 574 of record JAHFBW010000182.1, on the reverse strand, counting down.
TGTTCAAGCTGAGCATCCTGACACCCGAGAAGACGGTGTTCGAGGGCGACGTGCAGTACGTCGAGGCCCCCGGCAGCGAAGGATACTTCGGTGTGCTCGCGCACCACGCCGCGCTGGTGACAGCACTGAGCGTGGGCACGCTCACGGTGCGCGGCGCCACTGGCTCGGAAGAGCGCTGGCAGGTGGCGGCCGGGTGCTTCGAGGTGTCGAACAATGTCGCCACGGTGCTGGCGGACGCGGTGAGCGCGGCGAAGGGCTGACGCGCGCGGCACGCGTCACCGTGCCATCGCGACGACGAAGAGAACCGCGCGGCGGGGGTCGGACTCAGGCTCACGCCCGCGCGAACGAACCGCCCGGAGGCAGGATGCCACCGGGCGGTTTCGATTGGGTCTTGAGCGGTGTCGTCAGCGCTTCTGGGACAGCAGCGAGAACACGGCGCCCTGCGGATCTACACAGCCCACGATCCAGCTCCCGCCCGGCACCTCCATCGGCTCGAACATGGTCGTGCCCCCGGCGGCCTTGACGCGTGCAAGACCGGCGTCGAGCGATTCGACATTGAAGTAGAGCATCCAGA
>JAHFBW010000181.1 GCA_023249845.1 Candidatus Eiseniibacteriota bacterium | reverse complement strand
ATGGTGCGCTTCCCGGGCGAGAACCACGAGTTGTCGCGCTCGGGAACGCCGTCGCGACGCGTGCAGAACCAGCAGCACATCCGCCGCTGGTTCGACCACTGGCTCATGGGGAAGCCGGCCGCGGAGTACGGCGTGCACGAGGCCGTACTGGCCGAGGCCGCGCGCAGCACCTGATCCGCGAGACGGCGCGGCGGCCGTCAGTGCGTTCGGCGGAGCGCCACGAGCCAAGCACCGAGCGTGTCGCGTTCGGCGTCGCTCATGCCCGTGAGATTCCCGAGCGGCATCGTGCGCGTTTCCACGGCGCGCACCCAAACGCGCGTGCTCATCGCGCGCAGCCGCTCCGGCGTGTCCAGCTTCACGCCGCTCGGAGCCTCGGGGAACGATGGGTTGGACGGGTGGTCCGAATGGCACGTGGTGCAGCGCCGCTCGACGATCGCGAACGCCTGCTCGTCCGGTACTGGTATGGCGAGCGCGACCGAGGCGGACGCCGGTCCGACGCCAGGACGCGCGGTGAGCACGATGGCCGCGATGAGCGCAATACTGCCCGCGGTCACCGCGCGCCAGTCGCTCCGGGTGCGCGCATTCATGACGTACTTGAGCGCAACGCCCGCGCCCGAGATCAGCAGCAACACGAGCCAGCCCAGCGGATGGCCGTAGCCCGAAGGGAAGTGCTGGCTCAGCATCATGAACAGCACCGGCAGCGTGAGGTAGTGGTTGTGCGTCGAGCGTCGCTTGGCGAGCACGCCGGGCGCGGTGTCCACGGGCTCGCCCGCGCGCGTCTGGGCGAGCATCTTCCGCTGCCCGGGGATGATGACGTGCGCCACGTTCGAAACCATGATCGTGCCGAGCATGGAGCCGGTCAGGAGCCACGCGGCGCGCGCGCCGAACACGCTCGTCAACCCGAACACGGCGGCCGCGAGCGCCAGCGAGAGCACGATCGCGAGCAGCGCCGGCCGGCGTGCGAGAGGCGAGCGGCACGCCGCGTCATAGACCACCCAGCCCGCGAGGAGCGCGCCGATCGAGACCGCGACGGCGGCGCCGTAGGGGAGCCGTGAACCGCTCTCCAGGAGCAGGGCGCGGTCCCCGAGCCAGTACACGACCAGCAGCAGGAACACGCCCGAGATCCACGTCGTGTAGGCCTGCCACTTGAACCAGTGCAGGTTCGGCGGCATCTCCTCGGGCCGCAAGGAACGGCGCTTCACGACCTCGTAGAAGCCGCCGCTGTGCACCATCCACAGCTCGCCCGCCACCGCGCCCTGGCGCGGCTTCCGCGGCGGTTCGAGGCTCGAATCCATCCACATGAATAGAAACGAATCACCGATCCACAGGATCGCGGCCAGCACATGGATCCAGCGCGCGATCGCGCTGAGCCATTCGAGCAGGAGGGGCGGCACGTCCGACCGGAGACTTAAGGCTCCGGTCGGACCGGGACCTGCTCGTGCACGCTGGCAGCCGTGATCGCGGGCTTCTCCGTGCCCTCCTCGCGCAGTCGTCTGCCCCACCGGCTGTGCCGGCGAGCGACCTGCCTCGCGGCCGGTTCGGTGACCTTGGGCGGCAACGGATCGGTGAGGACGAGCGTGCCCAGGAAGAAGTCAGCGAGCGGGAACACCACGTTGAAGTTCTTGCCCATGTAGACATGGTGGAGGCGGTGGTGTCTCTTGAGGAACCGGAAGAAAGCCCGGTGCTCGATCCACGGCACGCTCGGCTTGTGCATGAGGAAGTGGAAGCCCTCATAGGCGAAGTAATAGAGCAGCACGACGCCGCCCACCGCCCACGTCACCGGCCACCAGGGGATCCCCGAGCCTCGCTCCAGCCAGGCGAGCAGCGCCCACGGGACCATGTTCATACCCACGAGCACCGGGCCCGCCCACCACTGGAACGTAAGTGCCTCCTCCTGCTCCTCTTCGGTCACGTGGAACGTGTCGTCGTGCTTGCACAGCTGATGATGGACGAGCGTGTGCGCGGTGAACATCGACGGCGGAAGCCACGGCCGGTGCAGCCAGTAGCGGTGATACACCCACTCGAACAGGCTGGTCTGAAGGAGTCCAGCCAGGACGGCGAGCGGGAGGACGACGAGGAGACTGGTCACGGGGGCCCCACGGGCGCGTGTCTTCCTCGGTCCCCCTTGCGCCTCGAGAGGGTCCGCTCCGCGCACCTCTTGCGCACGGTCACGGGCAGACTAACACGGCCGGGTGCGTCGAAGGCAACGGCTCCAAAAGGATCATCGGCGTCCCGGGCCGCTCGCTTCTGCGTTTCGTTCAGGTGTTGCCGGCCCGCCGTGACAACAGCATGACCTGCCACAGACCCCGGCGGCTCTCGCGGCGGAGCGGCATCATGGCGAGCACGCCGGTCGGTCCGATCGCGCGTTCCAGGTAGTGCAGTTCCTCGAGGTTCGCGAGCACGGATTCATCGGGAGCCACCTCGACACCGGCCGCGCGGGCGATGAGCATGCCCTTCGCACGCAGCGACAGCTCGAGATGGATGCGCAGCAGGCAGAGCATGTCGGCCACCACGGCGCCCGGGAAGCGGGACTTGAGCGACTCCAGGTAGTGCCCGATGCGGGTGCCCTCGACCTCGCCGTCCAGGATCTGCTCCAGCGTCTCCACGTCCCCGTCGAGCCCGCGGCCGAGCCAGTCGCGTGTCGCGCGCTCGCTGCGCTCGAACACGGCCGCGAGCAGGAGCGGCAGCACCGCGATGAGCATCGCTGCGGTGACCAGCGTTCGTCCGGCGAGCAGGTTGAAGAGCGCATGCACGCTCGACGCCAGGAGCAGGCCCGGCAGCAGGATCCGCCGCTGGCCGGCGCCATGTCGTTCCGCGAGCCCCTGCGTCACGATCGCGAACATCGCCGTCGTGGACCCGTGCATGACCGCCGTGCCCAGCCCGCGTGCGAGCCACAGCGGCAGGCTCAGGTCGCGGAGCGCGCCCGCGTAGTAGAGGTTCTCGATCAGCCCAAAGCCAGTGCCCACGGCGAAGCCGCAGATCGCGGCGTCCACGAGGAAGCCCACCTGGTCCTTCCGGATGAGCCACACCACGAACACGGCCTTAAGCGACTCTTCGAGCAGCGGCGCGAGCAGGCGGCCCAGGAGATGGCGGTCGACGTGGGCCATATCCAGCAGCACCCGATTGCTCACGTAAGCGATGCCCGCCGCAAGCGCTCCAGCCACGAGGCTCTCGAGCAACGCCCGCCGCTGGACGAGCTTGTAGCTGTCCATGAAGTGAAGCGCGGCGAGGAACAGGAGCACGGGGAGGAAGCCGGCGGCGAGGCTCGCGAATGGCATGGGCTAGAGCACCTTGAGCGACGCCATCCAGCCGCGACCGGGCAGCGCTCCGTGCTCGAACGCGGTCGCCCAACCGAATGAGAGCGTGAGCGGCGTCTGGGTCAGGAGCTGGAGCCGCACGTCCAGCTGCGCCCCGGCGTTGCCCAGTGTCCGTCGCGCATTCACGGGAGCCGTCGCGGGCGAGTCCACGCGGGGCCCGTCGAGATTCACGCCCAGTGCGGTTCCGAACAGCGACATGCGCGCCCACGCCGCGTAGAGCGCGAGCGTGCCGGCGCGCCGGAAACGGACCGCCGGCAGGTTCCAGTCCAGCATCGCGCGCGCGTAGTTCGTGCCCGCCACGGCGTCGATCTCGGCGCCCGGAAAGCGCTCGGGGTCGCGGTACCGCCGCGGCTCGCCCACGTCCAAGCCGTTGTTCCCGAAGCCACCGAAATAGAAGTTCGCGAACGGGTCCTTCGCCGCGCCACCCGCCACGCCAGCGGCCGTGCGCAGCCACACCGACGAGTTGCGGAATCCGGGAATGGGCCGGCCTGCGTCGAGCCCGCCGTCCGCGAACGGGTACGTCTTCCATTCGGAACCAGCCGTGCGGTCGAAGCGCACCGCATTCGCGGACGAGCCGAGCCACCACTGGTGTCCGAGCTCGGCGTCTGAGGCGCCGATCGAGGAACGGAAGTGCTTGTAGTGAAGGCGCGCGCCCACATCGACGAGCTGATCGAAGCCGGCGCCCGTGGCGACGTTCTGATGATCCGGCAGGCGCTCGAGGCCGCCCCAGTGGCTGGCGTTGAGCGTGAGGTCGAGCGTGCGGGGCTTGTCGTAGACGAGCGACTTTCGCCATTCGAGCGAGCTGCCGTACCCCTTGCGACTCGACTTGGTGGCACCCACCAGGTCGTAGAACGACGCGGGGTTCCAGCGGAATTGCGCGGTGATGTCGTGCCGGCGATAGCGCGCCATGACGTGCAGCCGCTGGTCGTCCGGGGCGCGCTCGTCCGGCGTCCACGAGCCCGCGAGCGAGAACTGGTGGAACGTCATCGGGTCGGAGAGCTCGGCCTGTAGCCCCACCGACGTGTGCTCGCGGTAGGACTCGACGATGGGGTAGAGGCTCACGAGCCGCACCGCCGCGAGCGCGCGGTAGGGGTGGCCAGCTTCGCTGCCGGCGGGCGGCGTCGCGTGAGAGGGCGGCGGCGCCACCCACTCGCGCAGCACCGGGCGGCGCTCGACCAGCCGCTCGCCGAGGAACGTCACCGCGCTCACATCGGTGAGCGGTTCAGGACGGATGCGGCCGGGCGTGAAACCCTGGCCGCTGTAGCGGAACACGAGCAGCGAGTCCTCGCCGGTCGGCACTGGGCGGAAGTACCCGGTCTCGGCGTTCGTCATGATGTCCATGGAGTCCGCGGCGACGTCGTAGCGCCAGATATTCGAGACGCCGGTGAAGTACGAGCTGCCCCACAGCGTGCGGCCATCGGGCGCCCAGGTGAAGCCCGAGGGGATGGCGCTCCCGAAGTCGTGCAACACGCGTGAACTGGTATCGCCGGCCGCGACCGCGGCCGCGTCCATGGTGCGAAGCGTCTGCCGGCCGCTGATCTCGGCGAACGATGCCGCGAGGGTCCGGCCATCGGGCGACACGTCGAGGTCGTAGACGTCGAGCCCGTAGGGCAGCGACCACGCGCGCTTCCATTCCGTGTAGGGCGGCATCAGCCGCACGACGGAGGAGATGCCATTGAAGTGCCGCACCGCCCACAGCGCACCCGACGCGCGGTCGAACGCCAGGTCCCCGATGCGCGCGTCGCCGATCAGGCGCGTCGCACGACCGGTCGCGAGGTCCAGGACGTTCAGGTCCCGCCAGTCGTTGTTGTCGGTGGTGAAGAACAGCTTGCGGTGCGCCGCGTCGAACGCGAGCGACGACACGAAATAGAGCGCCGGACCCTTCACCTCGTGGAGCACGCGCTCCGAGCCGCCATCCAGCGGGATCGCCGCCAGGTGCGCGACCGCTCCCGGCCGGTAGATGGCCGCGAGCAGCGAGTGCGACGTGCTGTCCACGAACGCGCGGGAGACCGAGCCCAGCGCGAGCGGGCTCAGGTCCCGGGCCGGCGTGGTGGGGTGGAGGCGCAGCGAGTCCAGGTTCGCGCGCTGGAAGTCGTGCTCGAACCGGATCCATTCCGCCCACGCGTCGCCGAGCCGGCGGCCGAACACCTGGCGGAACTGGGCGCCAAAGTAGCGCTTGCTGCCGGGCTTCCGTCCCACCCACGCGAGTACCTGCTCGGGCGTGTAGCGATAGGCCAACCAGGTCATGAACCGCGTGCCGTAGAGGTAGGAGTTCACGCCGACCTGGAAGTCCACCTTCGTGCCTTCGGCTTCGAGCCCGAGTGGGTCATAGAAGTGGGCGCCGTCGCGAACCATGGCGCGGAACACCATCTCGTCGTAGGGACCCTGGGCCCGACCATAGCCCCCCGACATCCACGTCTCGAGGAACACGGCGATGCCTTCGTGGTACCAACGCGGGGCGGCCCGTCGCGGCAGCGTGAGATGGCTGTAGAGGATGGTCTCGGGGTGATCCGGGTTCTCACGCACCTTGCCGCGGAACAGCCCGCGCCACAGGAAGTCGGCGCCGGCCGGCTGGTCCAAGGCCAGCACGTGCACGACCTCGTGATTCATGGTGAAGCTCAGGCGCTCGTTCGAGGGCCCCGTCTCGTAGACGAAGTTGGACGGCGCCACGTGCACGACCATGCTGTTCCGGGGATGCACCCACACGCCGGCATTGCCGTAGTCCCCGAAGTCGTCGAGGAACACCTGCACTTTCTCGCGCGGATGGTAGTCCCACAGCCGGCGGTGGAACGCGAGCGAGTTCTCGAAGCAGCGCGCGGCGTAGGGTGCCAGGTAGGAGAGCACCGGGTCCGGATAGTGGAGGTCGAGGTCCGGCGTCGAGATCACCCGGTACTGCGCACGCGCCGGCAGCGCGACGGCGAGAAGCAGGAACGCGAACGCCACCCCTGACACGGGGTGGCGGCGACGCTCGCGCATGGCGTGCCCCTCCAACGCGCGAACTCCACGGGGTGAACCGTGGAGTCCGCCGAATGCTGGGTGGAGCGCGGGGCCCCGAAGGGCCCCGCGAGGATTCACTCGGGAGAACCGGCGAACGCCTTGCCGAACTCCGGCATGCGCGCCACCGCCGCCGCTTCGGGCGCGGCGAGGAAGCGCTGGGCATCGCCGTCGAACAACATCCGTCCGAACTCGGGGCTCTTCACGAGCGCGAGTATGTCGGGATCGGTCATCGCGCGTCCGAACTCTGGCAGCTTCGCCATCTGCTGGAACGCGTCGCTGACGAGCAACCGCTGGAAGTCGGCGTCCTTGATGAGCGAGCCGAACTCGATGGACTTGCCGAGACCCGCGCCGTCCACGGCCTTGGCGAACTCCGCGTCCTTCGCCAGATTGCCGGCTTCGACGAGGCGGCCGAGCTCCACGGCGCGCGATCCTTCGACCGCACGCGCGGCCTCGACCAAACGCGCCACTTCGGAGACACGACCGAGCGCGTCGGCGCAACGAGCCACTTCGACCGCGGCCTTCGAGGCCTCGACGGCCTTGGCGGCGTCCACGGCCTTCGCCGCGTCCACAGCTTTGGCGGCGTCCACAGCCTTCGCCGCGTCCACAGCCTTCGCCGCGTCCACGGCCTTCGCCGCGTCCACGGCCTTCGCCGCGTCCACAGCCTTCGCCGCGTCAATCGCCCTGCCACCTTCGAACGAA
>JAHFBW010000180.1 GCA_023249845.1 Candidatus Eiseniibacteriota bacterium | reverse complement strand
ACCGCGCACCCGTTGTGGGCGTACCCGCACGTGGACCGTTACTTCGTGGCGAGCGAGCAGGTGGCGGAGGAGCTGGCTGGCTTCGGCGTGCCGCGCGCGCGCATCGAGGTCTCGGGCATCCCCGTGGATCCCCGCTTCACCGAGGTGCACGGCCGCGACGAGGTCCGCGCGCGGTTCGGGCTCTCCGCCATGCGGCCGCTCGTCCTGGTGATGGGCGGCGGCGGGGGTGTGGGCCCCATGGCGGAGCTGGCCGAGCGATTGGCCGAACTCGAAGCCAATCCCCAGGTGCTCGTGCTCTGCGGCACGAACGCGCGGCTCCAGTCGCTGATCGAGGCGCTCGCCACGACGCACGGCGGACGGCTGCGCGCCATGGCGTTCACGCCGCACGTGGATTTGCTGCTCGAGGCATCCGACCTGGTGGTGAGCAAGGCCGGCGGGCTCACCTGTGCCGAGGCACTGGTCAAGCACGTACCGCTCGTCGTGTTCCGGCCGACGCCAGGGCAGGAGGTGGGCAACGCGCGCTTCCTCGAGGCCGGCGGCGCCGCGGTGCATGCGGACTCGCTCGACACGGTGGCGGCCACGGTGGCGCGCTGGCTTGGCGACCCCGCCGCGCTCGAGCGTGCACGTGCGAGTGCGGCGAAGCTGGCCCGGCCGAATGCCGCGGACGACATCGCGAAGCGCGTATTGGAGTCGTTGGGGCGAGTCGGGCAATCGCGCGAGGGGGTGGCTTGATGGGTTCGTCGAGCCAGCTGGAGTCGATCTTGGGCGCGCGACCGGGCTTTGAACGAGTGCTCCGCCGTGGCGGAGCGATACTTGGCCTCGTTCCACTGCTGCTGCTCGCTCCCCCAGCGCACGCCGCCAAGCCCGACCACGACGCTGCGCTCACTCGCGCACGTGCCATCCGCGACCGCGTGAGCCGCGGCGAGACGAACCCGCTGTGGGCGGAGTTCGCGGACGGTTTGAAGGCGGTGCTCAAGGACTCGGTCTCGTTCGCGACCATGAGCGCCGGGATTCACGCGCAGCTCGGCGCGATCGACTCGGTCCTCTCCGAGGAAGTGAGCGACAGGGATTCGCTCGTCGTGGTGGTGGCACGCTGCCGCTTCGCGAAGCTGCCCATCCCCACGAACGTCACCGTCGCGTTCACGCCATCGGGGCGTATCGCGACGCTGGCGTTGCGCCCGGACATGAACCAGGAGTACCCGAGCAAGTTCCTGGACTACGTGCCCCAGGCGCGATTCGATCTGCCGTTTCACGGCGAATGGTGGGTGGCGTGGGGCGGTCGCACGCTGGGCGAGAACCAGCACGCGAGCGTCCGCGCGCAGCGATTCGCGCAGGACCTGTGCATGGTGAAGGAGGGCCGGACGCATTCGGGCGACGGCAAGGCGCTCACCGACTACTACTGCTATGGCCAGCCCGTCCTGGCGCCCGGCGCGGGCGTGGTCGTCACGGCCGTGGACAGCTTCCCGGACCAGGCCGTCGGCACGAAGGATCCCGCGCACGCCGCGGGCAATCATGTGGTCATCGACCACGGTCACCAGGAGTTCTCGCTTCTCGCGCACCTCCAGCCACGGTCCGTGCGTGTGCGCGTCGGGCAACACGTGAAGACGGGCGAAGTCGTGGGACTCACAGGGAACTCAGGCAACACGAGCGAGCCTCACCTCCACGTCCACCTCATGACCGGGCCGCGCATGGAGGACTCCGACGGGCTCCCCATGCCATTCTCGAACTACGTGCTGGACGGGAAGGTGGTGGAACGTGGCGAGCTCAAGCGATTCCAGATCGTGAAGAGGCGCGAGCACTGACGCCCCCGGGCGCGCGCCTTGAAGTGAACAGGAGGAAGTCATGGGCCGCTCGAAGATCGCTTGCGCGCTTGCGCTGCTGTTGCTGTTCGCCACGCCGCTGTTCGCCGCCACGCCCCGCGCCGGACTCTACGTGAACCGGCTCGATCCCTCCGACGCGCAGGCGCGCGACTTCGCGCGGCCCGGCTGGGGAGGCGGCCTGGACATCTCGTGGCCGCTCGACGGTACGCAGGGCATGTTGTCCGCGATCGGCGGCATCGAGGTGTCGAGCCTGCTCTCGAAGGTGAAGGTGTTCCAGGACCAGCTCACCGGCCTGCGCGTGGAGCAACACACCGACCAGTTCTACGGCCGGCTGTTCGTCGGAGGCGAGTTGGGGCCGCACGGCAATGGCTTCCTCGAACCCTATGCGAACGCCGCCATCGCGCTCGTGTTCTACGGCATCAACACCAACGTGGTGGTGCCCGACGACTACAATCGCGAGAACTCAATCAACCAGCTGTTGAGCGAGCAGAACGAGGCAGCGTTCGGCTGGTCGGCGGGCACCGGGGTGCACCTGAACTTCGGGCGTTGGGGCATTGACGGCGGCTTGCGCTTCCTCAAGCAGTACGGTGTGCCGCAGCAGCTGGGCGACGGCGCCGTCACGATCCAGCCCGCCTACATCCAATCGCGACTGGGCGTGACACTGGCGATCCCGCACTAGGGAGCGCGGCTCGCGCCGGTCGGGCGAGGGTCGCGCGAGAAAACCGTTGCATCCTCGGTGAGCAGGAGCGCACGCTGAAGAGGGTCTGTTGACCGGGTGGCAACCTGCGTGCGACGACATGCGCCTCTCTGCGGCCAGGCGCACGGATCTCAGGCCAACGGTGAGCACCCAACTGCGACCAGATCCAAAGCTCCTCCTCGCGACGCTGCTGCTCGCCCCGCTTGCCTTCGGGTGCGGCAGGGGCGGGTTGATGCTGGCGCCGAATCAACCGCCCAGCCTGGAATTGACCAGCGGGCCGATCGACACGTCGGCCTCGAATCCGGTGTCGTGGTCGGTCGCGATCGCCTGGGACGCGCGCGACGCGGACGGCACGGTCAACCATGTGAGCTACGCCGTGGATCCGCCCTCGCCACGGCAGGTCGCGGCCGGCTCCGAGACGGTCTGGGTGAATACCCGGGCGAATAGCGTGGTCGTGCGTTTTCGCGCCACGACGCTCGATTCGCTCGCGCCGGTCACCACGGCGTCGGACTTCCACGTCTTCGTCGCGCGCGCCTGGGATAACTCGGGTGGCGCCTCGGAGCCGGTGGTGCGCGCGTTCTACGCCTACACCGTGGCGCCGACGGCACGCATCGAGCACCCTCCTGCCGATCCGTTCCAGGCGTATCCCGTCCCGCTGTCGTTCAACGTGGAGTTCTCGGGCGACGACCCCGACGGCATCGATTCGCGCACTCCCGCCGCATTCCTGCTCCGGCTGATCAGCGACCAGAGCCCGCTATTCCACGTGCTCGCGGCCGACCCGGACTCGTTGCGACGAGAGGCCATGGCCACGGGCTGGCGGGGGTGGTCCACGCTGGCGGGTGACCAGACCCGGTTCGCGCTTCGCGACATGCCCGAGGGCACCCGCTGGGTGATGGCTTTGGCCGCAAGGGACGAGGCCGGTGCCACCACGCCGCTGTTCTCGTTCGATCGGAACCTGCTCCAGTTCGTGGTCAGCTCGAGCAACGCGCCGCGGTTCCATGTGCGGGGCCCGGGTCTCGACTTCACGTATCCCGATGGGAGCGAATCCACCGACAGCACGCGCTGGCTGACCGTGTCCCAGCCCGTGGGGACGCGAGCCACGTTCTCGTGGTCAGCGACCGTCGCGGCGGGTCGAACCCTCGCGGGTTATCGCTGGGTGCTGGACCCGGACAAGCTGGACTCCGAGACACCGCGGAGTGACGAGACGACCGATCTCGGGCATTGGAGCCGCTGGAGTCCGTTCACCACGTTAGCGGGGCCGCTTCCGCCGTGGCCGGTGGGCGAGCACTTCCTTTGCATCCAGGGTGAGGACGACCTCGGCGGGCGCAGCCTCGCCATCGTGCGCGTGCTCGCGTTCAGCGTGGGATTCGAGCGGCCGCTGCTCGTGGTGGACGACACGCGGTTGGAACTCGATCGGCTCGCCACCGGCGGCTGCCTCGCGTCCTACACGAAGCCGTGGCCGAGTGCCTCCGAGCTCGACACGCTCCTCTACGCCGTGGGAGGTGTGCCGTGGCGCTGCGCCGTGAATCCCCCCGGCGCGCTGTCCACGCCCGGACTGCTCGCGCGCTTCGGGGCCGACAGCGTGGGCACGCGCGTGGGGGTGGAGCTGCTGAGCGGAACGGCACCGCTGTCGCTCCTCACGCGCTACTCGCACGTGCTATGGCTCACCGACTTCGAGGGAGCGCGTGGCGACGGCACGCAGGCCCTGATCGCTCTCACGCTGATGCGGTGGATGTCTCGCGCGCAGAACCTGCAGACGCTCGTCGACTATTCGCGGCTGGGGGGGCACGTCTGGGTGGCGGGAGGAGGCGCAGCGCTCGCATCGCTCCTCGATTTCGACCAGAAGAGCAACAACTCGTCCTCCAATGTCGTCTTCGCGACGGGCGTGGACCTGTCGCCGCGGAGTTTCGTGGTCTCCGCGGGGCACTTGCGCTCGCGGATCTCAGCGACGCGTTCGCAGCCCGCGCTCAGCCGCTCGCTTGCGGCGCGAGGCGGATGGACCGGGCACGGACTCGACGGCACGCTAGCGGCCCCGGACTACACGCGGCTTCCCGACGTCCTGCTGCTCAAGACGCCCGCCACCGACCCGCTGCCCCCGACGCGGCTCGCAGGCCAGGCGAACCTGTTCTACACGAGCACCACGTCCATCGAGTACGCGCAGGGCAGCATCGTTTCCGAGGACTTCGGCGTGCCCGGCGCGCTGCGTGTGGAATCCGCGCTCGACACGTTGCTCGAAGCCGTGGGGGGCACGATCCAGAACGGTCCGGCGCCGGCGATGCTCTACTACCACGGCCGTGACAACGGCTCCGTGCTCTTCAGCGGCTTCGACCTGTGGAGCTGGAGTCGAGCCGATACACAGGCGCTCGTGGACTTCGTGGTCCACGACGTGTGGCGACTCGCACCGGCCGGACCTTCGGCGGGCGTGGCCCGGCCATCGTCCGCCGGCGTGCGCAGCGCTGCCGCTCGCGGCTCGAGCGCACGCCCCCGCAGTCTTGACCCTTCCCGGCCTCGCCCGTAGCTTGGCGCGGCTCGCGCGCTGAAGCGCCGGGTTCGCGTGGCGAACGACGTCACGCGCCCGTCGCGCGCCCTCCGCCATGCCCGAACTCGCTGCCGACGACCTCATCCACCGTACGCTCGCCGGCGAGCGCGTGCCGCTGGCGCGCGCGCTGTCGTGGGTCGAGAACGAGCACCCGGGCGCCACCGCGCTCCTCGACGCGTGTTTCGGTCGCACCGGGCGCGCGCACCGGCTGGGCATCACGGGACCTCCCGGCGCGGGCAAGAGCACGCTCGTCACGCAGCTCGCGAAGGAGTACCGCGCGCGCGGCGAGACGGTGGCGGTGGTGGCTGTAGACCCCACGAGCCCGTTCTCCGGTGGCGCGTTGCTCGGCGATCGCGTGCGCATGAACGAACTCTCGGGGGACGAGGGCATCTTCATCCGCTCCATGGCCACGCGCGGCAGCATGGGCGGACTCGCCGTCCACACCGCGCAGGCCTGCGACGTGTTGGACGCCGCCGGCTTCGGCCGCATCCTCATCGAGACCGTGGGCGTCGGGCAGAGCGAGCTGGAGGTGGCGCAGACCGCGGACACCACGGCCGTGGTGCTCGTGCCCGAGTCTGGCGACGCCGTGCAGGCCATGAAGGCCGGCATCATGGAGATCGCGGACGTGTTCGCGGTCAACAAGGCCGACCGCGAGGGCGCTGACCGCGCGGCACAAGCGATCCGCTCGGCGCTCCACCTGCGCGCGAGGACGAGCGAGTGGGACATCCCGGTGCAGTTGACCGTGGCCTCGCAGGGCGAGGGTGTGCGAGAGCTGGTGGACCACTTCGAGCGGCACCTGGCGTGGCTCGCCGACAGCGGCACGCTCGAGCGACGCAGGCGGCGTCGCCTGGAGCAGCAGCTCGAGACCCTGATGCGCGAGCGCCTGTGGGAGGAGTTCCGCGCCCGTGTGTCCGCGCGCCGCTGGGACGAAGCCGTGGCGGCGCTCGGCGAGCGCCGCGAGACCCCGAACCAGGTCGCGACCCGGCTCACCGAAGCGGACGGGTCGGAGTAGCGGGCGTTGCCGGCCGTGGGGGCATCGGGTTCCGGAGTCAGTTGGATGCCTTGAACTCTGGCGACCTGGGCGAGTGCCAGCGCACGGGTGGCAAGGCCCGGCCGCTTTTCAGGCGCGATGTTCGCAGCCCCACGGCCCGTCCATTTTCCCGCTGACGGCGCGGCTCGTTGGTGCGAAGCTGGAGCCCGACGGCCCAACACGATGTGCCCTCCTCGCGGAGGATCCCAGATGCTCTACGCGTCCCATCGCGCTCGCTATTGCTTCCTCGTGCTCTTTGTCACGTGGCTCGGGCTCCTGTTGCTCACTCGTCCCGCGCACGGCGGTTGGAGCGCGGATCCCGTCGAGGTGCACGCCACTTCCGCTCTCTGCCCGCTCGTGAGCACTTGCGATGACGGAAGCCGTGGTGCGATCGTGGTGTGGCAGGAGAACACCGCGAGTGGCGGACTGCTCAAGGCCGAGCGCGTGCTGGCGAGCGGCGACGCGGACCCCGCGTGGAACGCCCCGGTCGCGGTTTCGAACCAGGACGCGGCGCGTGTCGCGATCGGTGCGGTGAGCGATGGCGTGGGCGGAGTCTATGTCTGGTGGATGGAGAACATGGCGTTGTTCTTGAACCACGTATCGTCGAATGGCGCTATCGCCACCGGCTGGCTGACGCGGGGACGGAACGTTGGCACGCTGCCGAGCTCCAGCCACAGACCAACAGCGTTTTCAGATGGCGCTGGCGGGCTCTACCTCGGCTGGCTCACGAAGAACATCTTCAACTTCGATTCCCCAACCAGCATCCGTGTCGTGCGTCTGGGGGCAACGGGGGCCGGTGTCGCTGGATGGCCGACAGGCGGTCGCGCGTACGGCACCGTCGGCGTGGACAACCCGACCGTGATGGGGTTCGCGATGGCTCGAGCCTCAGATGGCGGACTTTGGTTGGGCTGGCAAACGAACCAGATGCTCGGGATGGGAGCGCTCCTTC
>JAHFBW010000179.1 GCA_023249845.1 Candidatus Eiseniibacteriota bacterium | reverse complement strand
GTCCATTCGCTACCGCGACGAGAACAACCTGCTCGATCAGTCGGGCGATCCCGAGGCGACGTACATCGAGCGCATCCTGCCTGAGAAGCTCAAGCTGGCGCGGGACTACGTCCGTAAAGCGTCCATGTCGTACGACCTGCAGCTCGTGTTCACGACGCTGGCCTGCTTGCTCTACCCGGCCCGCGCCATCGAGCGCGCGGTGGACAAGCTGTCCCCGTACCGCTTCTGGCTCGGCCTCCTGCTCCAGGGCGCCGCGGTGGTCGCGGCGTTCGTGCTCGCGTTCGAGATTCGCTTCGACGGACGCGTGCCCGCCGCGGGCGCGGCGATGTTCTGGCAGGTGCTGCCCGCGGTGGTCGTGGCCCGCCTGCTGTGGCTGAACGTCTTCGGGCTTTTCCACAGTGTGTGGCGCTACTCGACGGTGCGCGACCTGCGCAGCGTCGCGTTCGCCGTCACGTTCGGTTCGATCACATGGTACACCGCGGCGCACTGGTTGCTGGGCGTACCCGGTTTCTCGCGCGGCATCGTGATCATCGACGCGCTACTCCTCATGGGCTTCCTCGCCGGTATCCGCATCGCCCGACGGCTCCACAGCGAGCTGCGCCCGGGCGCCATGCCGACACGGCGCGTCCTGCTCGTGGGCGAGGAGGAGTCCATGGCCCGTGTCGCGCGCGAGCTGCTGGATCGCCCGGCGCAGGACTGCCAGGTCGTGGGCATGCTGAACGGCGACCTTCGCCGCAAGGGCACGCGAATCCATGGCGTGCCGGTGCTGGGCACGAAGAGCGACCTCGGCGACATCATCCGCAGGATCGACCCGGACGAAGTGCTGCTCGCGATGCCGGGCGCGCCCAACGAACTGCGTGACGCGCTCCTGGCGGAGTGCCGCTCGCTGGGCAAGTCCGCGCGCCTGGCGCCCGAGCTGGGCGAGATGCTGCTCCGCCGGGAATCGCCGAAGTTGGGCGGAAACTACAACCCTGAGGACCTATTGTTCCGTGAGGCCATCCGCACGGACCAGGAGCAGGCGCTCGTGGTCATCGCCAGCCGCTGCGTCATGATCACCGGCGCCGGGGGCTCGATCGGTTCCGAGATCAGCCGCCAGGTGGCGGCCAAGAAGCCGGCGCGGCTGATTCTGTTCGAACGCCATGAGTTTGCCCTCTACGAGATCGAACGCGAACTGCGCCGGCTTCATCCCGATCTGGTGCTGGAGCCCATCATCGGCGACGTCGCGGACGCCTCGCGCGTGGACGACGTCGTGCGCGAGTTCAGGCCGCACGCCGTGTTCCATGCTGCGGCGTACAAGCACGTGCCCATGATGGAGCGCAATCCCGGCGAGGCGCTGCGCACGAACGTTGTGGGCACGCGCACCGTGGCCGAGGCGGCGATGCGGCACGGCACCGACGTGTTCGTGCTCGTCTCCACCGACAAGGCCGTGGAGCCCGTGTGCATGATGGGCATCTCGAAGCGCATGGCCGAGCTCGCGCTTCAGCTCTTGAAGGCCGGCTCGCGCACCAAGCTCCTCACCGTGCGATTCGGCAACGTGCTCGAGTCGAGCGGCAGCGTACTACCCCTGTTCCGCGAGCAGATCGAGCGCGGCGGTCCGGTCACCGTGACGCACCCCGAGGTGACCCGCCTGTTCATGACCGTGCCCGAGGCGGTGCAGCTCATCCTGCACGCGGCCAGCCTGGGATGCGGGGGAGAGGTGTTCGTGCTCGACATGGGCAAGCCCGTCCGCATCGTGGACATGGCGAAAGCGTTGATCCGCCTCTATGGCTTGACGCCCGGCAAGGACATCGAGATCGAATTCACCGGGCTGCGCCCGGGCGAGCGACTGTTCGAGAAGCTCCTGAACGACAACGAAACGGTGTGGAAGTCGGGTCACCCGAAGATCCTGCGCGCGGTGAGCCAGGGCGATGAATGCTATATGCGGGACGAGATGACACGTCTGCTCCGCGTGTCCGAGGAGCGCATGGGCGGCCGGCACGAGCTGATCCGCAGGCTGGAGACCTCGGTCTCGGCATGACCGTGGCCACTCGGCATCAGTCGTCCGCGCTTCCCCGACGGACGGGCGTCGACGGCGTGTGGCCCGCCCGCGGCTGGCGCGGCTACCTCGTGCTCGCCACGCTGCTGGCGCCGATGTGCGTGCCGCAAGGGCCGGGGCAATCGGGGCTGCTCGACATCTTGAACCTGCCAGCGCTTTTCTTCTTCGGGCTGCTGCTGCTCGGGGGCCGTCGCATCAAGACCCCGATGTTTTTCGCGGTACTGATCATCGCCATTGGCAGCGTGCTCGCCACGTTCTCCGCGCCATCCATGAGCAAGGCGGCGCTCACGGTGACCCAGGACTTCTACCTGTTCTCGTGGTTCCTGCTCGTCGTGAACGTCCTCCGGGGTGAGCGCGACCTGCATGCCATGCGCGTGGCATGGATGTGGGCGGGCGTGGGGGTGTCCTTGTGGGCGCTGCTCCAGGTGCTCCTCGACACGGGTTCGCTCACGGGCCTGCTCGGCGCGCGCGGACTCCGCCCACACGGCACCATGTACAACTCGAACATGCTGGCGGACTACCTCGTCATCAGCCTATTCGTCGCGATGAGCCTGGTGAAGGATCTGCCGCGGCGGATCACGATTCCGGCGTGTGGCGTGCTGCTCCTGGCACTGATCGCAACCAAGTCGAACGGCGGAATGATCTCCCTCGGCGCGGGCCTGGCGGTGTGGCTCGTCGTGAAGTCCATTGCCAGCCGGTTGCCGCTGCGGCCCGTGCTGGCGGTGATGGCCGTGGTCGTGGGGCTCGCGGGTTTCGCCTGGTGGCTGAACGTGGAATGGCGCGTGGGGGACGCCCAGCTCGAGGCGATCCAGCGCCATACGTTCGCCGGACGCATGGAACACAGCGCCGAGAGCCGCGGACGCATCCGCGAGTCCCTCCAGCGTGCCTACTCACGCTCGCCGCTTGGCATCGGGCCCGGCAACAGTGAAGCGCTCACCGTGTCCATCGCCGAGCGGGAGCGGCGCGACTCCTACCAGTCCAAGGAAGCGCACAGCGACTACCTCGCCTATGCGATCGAGCGCGGCCCGCTCGGGCTCTCGGGCCTTCTCGTCCTGACGTTCATGGGCTTCGTGCACGTGGCCGGATACTGGAAGCACAGCGCGCCGTCCGGCACGCGCGCCGAGCGTGCTTCGCTGTGGACCGCGTCCATGGCCGCGGCGCTGACGTCGTCGGCCGTGCACAGTACGGTCATCGAAAAACTCCACTTCCGTCACTTCTGGCTGCTGCTCGCCATGGTGTGCGCTTCGACCTACATCGCGAAGCGTCATGCCGCACGCCGTCTGCTGCGACTCGGCGCCGCGCCACGCCCCGTCGTGGCGCCCATGGGTCTGGAGCCGCACGCGCCGGGTCGCCGTGTCCCCGCGCTCGCCATGGCCGCCGGCGCGGCGGCGCTGTCCGCTCCCCGCCGAATGGCACTCCTCGCGACCCCACCTGCACACCGCCTGGGCAGCGCTGCCGCGCTGGCGCGCCGCTACCGTACGACCGGCACCGGTGACCCATCCGGCGGGGTGGTGTCATGAAGCGTGCCACCCCTGGTGCCGGTCGCTTCTCCCTCGCGGATGCTCCGTGCGTCGTGGACATCATCAACCTGAGTTCGTCGGCGGACACGCTGCTGCGCGAGCGCGTGCTGGCGATGCGCGCGCGCGGCATCGACAACCACATCGTGTGCATGCCCGGCCCGTACGTGCGGCCGCTGCGCGAAGCGGGCATCCCGGTTGCCACGGCAGACTTCCCTCGCGGCTACAATCCGGTGAAGCTGCTGGTATCGCTGTTCCAGACGGTGAACTACCTGCGTCACGTGAAGGCTGACCTCGTGCACACGCACTGCTCCGTGCCCGGCGTCGTCGGCCGGCTCGCTGCGAAGCTCGTGGGCGTGCCAGTGATCATGCACACCGTGCACGGCTTCCACTTCCATGACGGCGGGCAAGGCTTCTCACACTCGCTCGCTATCGCCGTGGAGCGCTTTGTGGGCCGCTTCACCGAGATCATGCTGAGCCAGAACCGCGCCGACATCGAGCAGGCGGTGCGCTACGGCATCGTGCGGCGCGAGCGGCTGGTCTACATCGGCAACGGCATCGACGTGCATCGGTTCCCGGTCGCGCCGACCCGGATGGGCACCGAGAGGTCGCCGGTCATCACCTGTGTCGCGCGCATGGAGCCAGTCAAGAACCACGGCATGTTGCTCGAGGCGGCAAAGCTGCTCAAGGATTCCGGCGCGACGTTCGAATTGTGGTTGATCGGCGGCGGCGGTGGCCGCGCGGAACTCGAGGCCCGTTGCGCCGAGTGGGGGCTTTCCGAGAACGTGAGATTCCTGGGATACCGTGACGACATCCCCATGCTGCTGTCGCGGTCCGACATCGGCACGCTCACCTCGCTCAAGGAGGGCATCCCGCGCGCCGCGCTGGAAGCCATGGTGGTGGGGCTTCCGGTCGTGGCGACGCGCGTGAACGGCACCCGCGAGGTCGTGCGCGACGGCGACACCGGCTTCCTGGTCGAGGTCGGAGATGTGAAGGGCCTCGCAAACGCATTCGAGCGGTTGCTCGTGAACCCGGCGCTGCGCGCTCGCATGGGCGAGCGCGGCCGCCGCGTCGTGCTCGCGGAGTACGACGAAGCTGACATCGTGAGCAACCTGGAGCGCGTCTATCGCGACGTGCTGTCGCGCCGCGGCATCGTGGCGCCGGCCCCTGCGGCCATGTCGCGAGAGGTGAGCGCGTGAGCACGATGCGTGCGTTCGCTCCCGAACCCAGCCCGGCCCGGGCCGCGACCCCGGCCACGCCGGTGACGCGCGTCGGCCGCAACACGGCATTCCGCGTGGCCGCTCAGGCGGTGAGCGCCGTGATCAACGTGGCCGGCATGGTGCTGCTCGGCAACTACCTCTCGACGAGCGGGTATGGCCAGTACGCGTTCTACTACGCGCTCATCCCGCTCCTCTCGAGCGTCGCCGACCTCGGCGCGGGCGTCATCCTGACGCGCGAGGTGGCGCGCACGCCGGCATCCGCGAACCGCTGCCTCGGCGACGCGCTGCTGCTGCGCGGCACGGTGGCGGTGGTACTTCTGGCGGCGGCGGGCGTGGTGTCGTCGCTCACGCTGCCCCCGGCGACCGCGCTGCTCGTCATGATCGTCACGGCCGCGGCCGTGCTGGACTTCAACCAGGATGTCTCAGTGTGGATGATGCGGGCGAATGAGCGGCTGGATCTCGAAGCCGTCATGCTGCTCGTGAGCCAGAACGCCTGGATTCTCGGAATCGCCCTGGGTGTGGCACTCGGTGCAACCCTTCCGCTCTTGTTGGGAACGGCCGTGGGGGCCTTCCTGCTTCGGTCGGTCGTGGGAGCGCTGTTGGTGTCACGCCTGGGGCTCAAACCTGACTTCTCGCCCGCGATGGCGCGTTTCCGCCGACTGGTGGCCGAAGGCTGGCCCGTGGCGATGTCGCTGCTCATCGTCGTGCTCTACGGTCGCGTGGGCGTGTTCTCGCTCAAGGCGCTGGCGAGCGACGCGGAAGTTGCCTGTTTCAATGTCGCGTACATGCTGTCGCAGCCATTCGGGTTCCTGGGCTCGTCGCTCGCGATGGCGGCGTTCCCGGCGTTCGCCCGCCTGAGCGACGGCACGGCGCCCGACCTGTCGCGCCCGCTGCGCGCCGCGTTCAAGTACCAGATGCTCGTGTCGCTGCCGCTCGCGGCGGCGCTCGTTGCGCTTGCCGGCCGCATCGTGCCGTTGCTGTTCCACGACGCGAGCGGCTATGCGCGCGCCAGCATGGCGCTCGGCGTCACGTCGCTCGCGCTGCCGTTCGTGTTCGTGAACCTGCAGTCGCGCTACCTGCTGGCCGCGATCGGCCGCCAGCGCGTGTACCTGTGGGGCGTCGTGGCCGGGCTCACCGCCAACGTGGTCGGCTGCGCGCTCACCATCCCGACATGGGGCGTGATGGGCGCGGCGTGGACGTTCGTGGGCGCCGAGATCCTCGTCTTCGCGGTGTGCCACCCGGCCATGGCGAACCACGTGACTCATGTCGCGCTGCTCGGCCAGGCGCTGCGCCCGGCGCTCGCGGCCATGGCCATGGCCGCGGCGATCGTTGCGCTTCGCGGCGTGGTGCTGCCAGTGGCCGTGCTGGCCGGCGCGCTCGCTTACGTGCTGGCGCTGTTCCTCGTGCGGGCGCTGTCGCGTGAGGAGTGGAGTGTGCTTCGAAACGTGTTGCTGTCGTTCCGCATGTCGCGCGCGG
This sequence comes from Candidatus Eiseniibacteriota bacterium, assembly GCA_023249845.1. GTDB lineage: Bacteria > Eisenbacteria > RBG-16-71-46 > RBG-16-71-46 > RBG-16-71-46 > JAIOPA01. Next base: position 810 of record JAHFBW010000179.1, on the reverse strand, counting down.
CCGGTGATCGGAGGCCATCATGAGCGAGCGCGCGTACGCAAGCCGTCCAATACCCGGGGCGGGACCCCAGGCGAATGAGGAGAGCTTGACGCCCACCGCAGGCGTTCTCGGAGGCGCCCTGTCCACGCCCCGTTCCCGGAACGGCGCCGCCGATCCGCGCGAGGAGCTGTCGCTCCTGTCGCTGGCCGGCCACGAGACGAGCGAAGTAGACACACGCCTCGCCGAGGTGGCGCGCCTGCCGTTCGTGACCTCGGTGCTCGGGCTCCCAGACCGCCACCAGAAGGGCCGCATGGAGGTGCCGTCCAGCATCGGCATCGCCAGCCAGGGCGTGCTCGTGCCCGAGTTCACCTCGGTGGCCGTGAACGATGGCATGGGAGTCGTGCTCACCGACCTCCACGCGCGCGACCTCTCGCCCGAGCGGATCCAGACACTGTTCTCGCGCATCGGCTCGCACAGCGCCGGCAACGTGTTCGAGCGCAACCGCTACAGCCTCGACACGGCCGACGTGCGTCGGGTGCTCGTGCACGGCGGCCGCGCCGTGACCTCGCGTTACGACCTCGACCCCGCGACCGCCGAGCGCATGGAGAACGGCGCGCGCATCGAGCTGCCGGGGGATCCCGAGCGCTGCATCCGCGAGTGCGTGCCGAACTCGCTCCTGAACGGACGCCTGGTCGCGTCCGAGATGGGCCTCAACTTCGGCGGCAATCACTTCCTCGAGGTGCAGGTCGTGGACGAGATCCGCGATCCGGGCCAGGCCGCGCGCTGGGGTGTGCGCGAGGGCCAGGTCGTGGTCATGTATCACCTCGGGCC
>JAHFBW010000178.1 GCA_023249845.1 Candidatus Eiseniibacteriota bacterium | reverse complement strand
AGATGAGTGATCCTTACACGCGCAAGCTCCACGCCGAGGAGATCGCGCGCACGCAGCACGGCTGGGCGGCACCCGGCGAGATCGTCTACCGCTTCCGCGGCGACGAGGCGAAGGCCGACACGTCGCGCTGAGGCCGCGCGCGAGGTCCTGCGCGCAGTGCCGGGTCGTGCTTCGACCAGCGCTCGATGCCCTCTCGCTACAGGCCTACGACCACGGCCATCCGGAAGCCGATCCCGCCCACGTCGAGCTTGAACGGCTGGTTGGTCTGCGGATTGATGAACACCTGGCCGGTGCCCTCGTCCAAGAGATTCGCCAGCTCGCCGCTCCGGTAGTGGGCCGAGAGCAGCACCGAATAGCGCGCGGCGAAGAACATGTGCACACCGCCCTCGGCGTAGTAGCCCGGCGCGTCCTGCGTGGCGCCGGTCTTGAACGAACCGCCGAGCTGTGCCGAGGTGACCGGGTCGACGCCCGACAGCTGCTGCAGGAACGTGACGCGCGAGTGCGTGTACTGCACGAGCCCGCCGCCCGCGAACACGCGCGCCTGGAAGTCGCCCTGGTTGTACGGCTGCAGGTAGTAGCTGGCACCCACGTGCACGGGCACGGTGAGGATCTCGGCGCGCACGTTGATGGATTGCGACAACGCCGGGAGGTACTCCTTCGAGGTCGAGGCGCGCTCGTGGCCCATGCCGGCGTTGATGGACAGGTTGCGGGTCACGAAGTAGCGCACCTCGGTCTCAAACAGCCAGGTGAACTTGACCTTATCGAGCGACTCGAAACCATGAGGCGCCAGCGTGACCCGATTGTAGAAATCGAGTCCCTCGTTGAAATCCCGTGCATTGACCTGGGTGGGCGTGCCGGAGATGGCGATGTTGAGCCGGTGGATCTCGGCCGCCGCGAACGCCGACCCAGGCGCGAGAAACACGACTGCGGCAAGGGCCGCCAGGACTGCGGACCGAGGACGGAACAACGTGACCTCCATGGAGTTGCGGGGCGGAAGGAGTGCGACGTGTACAGCCCCGGTCAAGACGCGGCAGCATAACGATGTGCGACGCTTGGAGGCAACCCCGGGGGGTTGACAATCCGACCGATGCGGGCCTAACTTGCTGCTACTTGATGCGGGGTGGAGCAGCCTGGTAGCTCGTCGGGCTCATAACCCGAAGGTCGCTGGTTCAAATCCAGCCCCCGCTACCACTTGAGGCCTGATCGGGCGACCGGTCGGGCCTCCACCCTTTTCGGGGGCCGCCGCTCCTACCCCCTGCCCGCCTTCGACACCGTGAGCAGCGCGTCCACGCCCATCATGAGGAACAGGGCGAACAGGTAGGCGATGGAGTACCGGAACAGCGACTGGGCGGCAGGCGTGCCGGGCTTGCGGTAGAGCCGCATCGCGCCCGCCACGAACCCGGCGCCGAGCACGCCGGCGCTCAACGTGTAGAGGAGCCCCAGGCCCGCAAGTGGCGCCACCACGAGCGTGCTCCCCACCAGCACGAGCGTGTAGAGCAGGATCTGGCGGCGCGTCTCGGGCTCGCCGTGCGTCACCGGCAGCATCGGCAGGCCGGCGCGCTCGTAGTCGTCACGGCGGTAGAGCGACAGCGCCCAGAAGTGCGGCGGCGTCCACAGGAAGATGATGCTCGCGAGCAGCACCGCCGGCAGCTCGACGCGGCCGGTCACCGCGGCCCACGCGATCAGCGGCGCCGACGCGCCGGCACCGCCGCCGATGACGATGTTCAGGGGCGTGCGCCGCTTGAGCCACACGGTGTAAAACCACGCGTAATACACGATCGAGGCCAGCGCGATGGCCGCCGCGAGTACGTTCGCGGTGACGAGCAGCACTGCGAGTGCCAGCACGCCGAGCACTAGACCCAGGCCCAGCGCGGCCACGGGCGGCAGCGCCCCCGAGGGCAGCGGCCGCGTGCGCGTGCGGCGCATGAGCGCGTCGATGTCACGATCGAAATAGTGGTTGAAGCTCGCCGCCGAAGCGGCCGAGAGCGTGATGCCCACGAGCGTGCCCCAGAGGAGCCGCGGCTCCGGCCAGCCGTGCGCGGCGAGCTGCATGGCCGGCACGCCGGTGAACAGCACCAGCATGACGATGCGCGGCTTGGTGAGCTCGATCCACGCGCCCAGCGAAGCGGTGCGCGTGCGCGCGGCGGTGACGTCGTTCGCCGTGCTCATCTCGCCATCGCTCCGGCGAGCGCGCGTTGACCCGCCGGAAGGACGCTCAACCGGAACGTCGCGACGAGCGCCAGCGCCAGCATGAACGCTGCATTCGCGAGGTGCAGCGCCGACGCCCACACCGGGATACCGAGCCGCAGGTTCACTACGCCGATGGCGCCCTGCATCAGTACCAGCGCGAACAGCGTGACACCCACGCGGCGCACCGAAGCTTCGGGCGCGCGACGCGCGAGCAGCGCGAGCGCTCCAAGATAAGTCGCGAGCAGGTACGCGCCGTAGCGGTGCGCCATCTGGAGGCCGACCAGGCCCGTGAACTGCGGAAACCACTCGCCGTTGCATGTCGGCCAGTCGGGACAGGCGAGGCTCGCGTGATTCGTGCTCACCATGCCGCCGAGCACGGCCTGCGCCCAGATGGCGGCGGTGGCGGTGAAGAACGCGGCCAGGAGCCCGGCGGAGCGCGACCCGGTCGCCGGCGCCTCGCGCGATTCGTGCCGCGCGACCAATCCCAGGGCGAGCAGCGCCGCGAACAGGAACAGCGCCACGGCGAGGTGGCCGCTCACGACGTTGGGATCGAGCAGCTTCCACACGGTGAGCGCACCCAGGAACGCCTGCGAGAGATAGAGCGCGATGCAGAGCGCGGCCAGCCCGCCCAGCCGGGCGCGCGTTTCGCGGTGCGTCACGGTCCACGCGGTCATGACGAGGAGCCCCAAGCCCACGATCAGCGCGAGCAGCCGGTGGAACCATTCGACGAGGATGTTGAACTGGAGCGGCGGGATCAGGCGCCCGTGGCAGAGCGGCCAGTCGGGGCAGGCGAGCCCGGAACCCGTCGTGCGCACGATCGAACCCACCACGATGAGGCCGAACATGAGCACGGCGGTCGTGGTGGCGATGCGGGCGGTGACGGCGAAAGCGCGTGCGGCGGGCATGAACCCTCGGGCAAGTGTGCGAACGCCGGATCGAGCGCTCCACGCCGGTGCGGGCACGATCGGACCGGCGGAAGAAACTAGCACATGCGTCGAGCGTGAGCCCGCGCGTCTCACGGCCGGATGCGCAGGTCCCGCGTGGACGCCGGCGGCGCGCTGTCGAGCGAGCCGCGCAGCAGAAACAGCGCGTCGTAGGCGCCGAGCGTGGCGCTGTTGGAGACCGCCCCGGTGTTGATGGACGGAGTTCGCGTGCCGAGCAGGCGCCGGAACTGGGACTCGAGCGGCACGGTCATGGACAGCTCGGTCGGGTTCACGAGTACGATGCCGTTCTGAAAATCCCGCCGCCACACGCTGCTGACACCACGCTGGAAGTGCACGTCGTCCAGCCACACGTCACCGGCCTGCAGGCCGAGGAAGAAGGCAAGCATCGACGTGATGGTGGTCGTGGGGATCAACGCCACCTGTACCTGCCGCCACGTCGCGTCCGCGTTCACGTAGGCCTGCCCGCCCGAGTTGCCCGCGACCACGTGGATACGCCGCGGCGGGTTGGCCTTGCACCAGAACGTGGCCGAATAGCTGGTATAGGCGGTCATGAGCAACTGCCCTTTGCTCGTGAAGTTCACGTGCCACTCGATGCTGCTCGGCGTGTTCACTGTGATATGTGCCGACGCCGAACCCACCGCCGCGGTGGTCGCATCCCGAACGATCGTGGCGGAAGCGGGTGCGAAACTCGCGAACGTCCAGCCGCTCGAGACATCGGTCTCGAAGCCGGTGTTGGTGATGGCGTCGGGCGCGGTGTTCGCCCACAGCCACGTGCGCGCCGGGCCCTGTGCCTGGCCAAGCCAGCCCGTGTGCTGCAACGCTTGGCTCGACCGACCCGTTGCCAGGTCCACCGCGTACTCGTCGTACCACCACTGGTGATACAGCGCTTCGGTCACATCCCGACCCGGCGCGAACGCGTGCAGGCCCTCGCCCAGCGCAGCGCTCGCGAGTCCGTAGCGAAGGTGGGTGGTGTTCACGGTCTGGTATTCGGTGCCGGGCGTCGGGGTGGCCGCGCTCAGGATCCAGTTCTTCGGCGGCTGCACGAAGTCGCGATCGTCCGCGAGATAGCCGCGCCAGAAGCCGTCGCCGAGCATGTTGGACTGCCAGGTTCCGCCCTGCTGGTTCGGGAAGTTCTCGCGCAACCAGCCGTTGTAGTACGCGTGCTCAGCGCTGGGGCCGCAGTTGCCCACGAGCTGGAACGACGGGCCGCCATCCTGGCGCAGGCGGGCGGCGAGCACGTCGGTGGCCTCGGCCCACGCCACGTCGAGCGCGGCCAGCGATGCGTAGCCCGCGCGCTGGTAGTCGATCGTGCGCGTGCCCGCGATCTGCGTCCACGACACCGTGTGGCAGAAGATGTCGGTGAAGATGCCGTCCCACAGTCCGGTGGCGATGATGTGGTCGCGAAAGATGTCGGCGAGCGCCTCGGCCACGACGTAGCGGCCGTTCACCTTCTTCGCGATGTTGATGGCGATGGTGTTGTACTCGGCGCCCGTGTTCTTGTCGTAGAGGAATCCGCCGAGGTCGCGCACCGTGTGGCGGATGATCGTTGGGATGTGGCGCGTCGAGTCCGCGTCATTCACCTGCCAGATGTCCTCGGCCAGCACGTAGCCCAGCACCTTGAGCGCGGGATTACGGGCCTTCAAGGCGAGCACGATGTCGGGGCGGTAGGGCGAGATGGAGAACGCGTCCAGAACCACCTCGCTGAACCGTGCCACGCGGCCGATCTCGAGCGTGTCGAGCGTGAGGTCCGGCTTCACGTACGGGTAGCCGCCGCCCAGCACGTTGCCGTAGAGCCCCACCCGCGGAAATGGCTGCGCAGCGGCCTCACCGGCTGCGAGGTTGGCCACGAGGCACACCGCGAGCGCGGTGATCAGGGAGCGGCGGGGGGTTCCCATAAGCACTTGCTCGCAGTATCGGCCAATCCGAACGTGTTCTCCAACCCGCCGCACCCATCCCGTGCGCGAAATTGTCTCGCACCTGACGCACGAGGCTACGCGTCCGGAGGCGGCTCGCGCACGCACCGGCGCGACGCGCGTGCTCGGCGCTATAGTGCGCTGCATGCCTGCCGTGCACGTCCCCGAAGCACCAGCCTCACTCGCTCCACCCGCTCCGCTGCAAGCCCTCGCCACCGAACGCGCGTGGTGCCGCGAAGCCCTGCTTCGCGTGTCGCGCACGTTCGCGCTCAACATCCGCTGCCTCTCGGGCCGCATGCTCGAGTCCGTGCGGCTCGCCTACCTCCTGTGCCGCGCGGCGGACGCGCTCGAGGACTCGTGGCCGGGCCCAGCGCACGAGATGGCCATGCGCTTCGATGACCTGGTGCAGGCGTTGGAAGGCGATCGCACAGCCGCGGCGCGGCTCGTGGCCGGCGCCGCGGTACAGCGTCCGCGTGCCGACCTGGACCTGCTCTCCCGGCTGCCCGCGCTGCTGCGCGTGCTCGAGTCGCTCGAGCCCGCCGACGCCGACGACGTGCGCCAATGCGTGCGCACGATGGCCCGCGGCATGAAGCGTTATGCCACGCGCGCAGCCGATCGGGGCGCCCTCGAACCGTACTTGGAAGACGACGACGAACTGCGCGATTACTGCCACGTCGTCGCGGGCTGCGTGGGCGAGATGCTCACCCGGCTCGTATCGCGTTTGATCGAGGACGACGATGCCGCGCTCCACGCGCGCCGGCTGGAGCTGGCGCCGGTGGTCGGCGAAGCGCTCCAGTTGACGAACATCCTGCTCGACTGGCCCGTGGACCTGCGCGGCGGCCGCTGCCACGTGCCGCGCTCGTGGCTCGCGCGCCACCGCCTCTCCCCTCGCGACCTGATCGGCCCCTCGAGCGAGGCACGAGAGCTCTCGCTTCGGCTCGCGACGCTGGCGCATGCTTCGCTTGATCGCGTGCCGGACTACCTGGACACGATCCCGACGCGCGAGCATCGCTACCGGCTCTTCTGCCTGTTGCCGGCGCTGTGGGCGCGCGCCTCGCTCGACGTGGCGCTCGCGCGACCGGGCTTCCACGCCATTGCGCAGCGGCCACGCCTGCCGCGCGCCACGGTCATGCTCGAGGCGTTTCGAGGGCTGCTCGCCCATGGCCAGCACGGCGCCACGCGCCAGGTGCTCGGTCGGCGCGTGCTTCCCGCGACGTGACGCGCCGGCGCCAGTCCCCGCTAGGTCGTGGACTCGGGCTCCGGCACCGGCTCGGCCGACGCGGCCTCGCGTGCCGCCGCCTCGCGCGCCGCGATCTCTCGCAGCCGGCCGCTCACCCACAGCGCCCCGCCGAATAACACCAGCGCGCACGCGCTGGTGGCGACCGGCGCGCCGAAGCGCTCGGCCGTAGCACCCGCGAACAAGGCGCCAAACGGCGACGTGCCCACGAAGAACAGCGTGTATAGGCTCATGACGCGGCCGCGGAAGCGGTCCTCCACGGTGAGCTGGATGAGCGTGTTGGTACTCGATACGTAGAGGATGAGCCCGAACCCCGCCAGGGCCGCGAACAGCGCCATGGCCGGGAACCAGCGCGACCACGCGAATCCCACGAGCCCGACGCCACCGAGCGCCAGGCCGAGCAGCAGGTTCCGGCGGAGCGTCCAGCGCTCGCGCGCCACTGCCATGCGCAGGGCGGCCACGAGCGAGCCCGCGCCGAACGCCGAGAACAGCCATCCGTAGGTCTGGGCGCCGGCGTGCAGCACATCCCGGGCGTAGACGGGCAACAACACGTTGAACTGAAAGCCGAGGCCCGCGCACACGGCGAGCAGTAGCAGGAGCTGGCGGATGCTGCTGGTGGACCACGCATAGGCGATCCCTTCGCGCATCCGGCTCGAGCCCGCCGCGCGCGGGGCGGCCGGGGTGGAACGCGCGACCGGTCCCCACGCCCCGCGCATCGCGATCAGACTCGCGATCACCGCCACGAACGACAGCGCGTTCCACCAGAAGCAGCCG
>JAHFBW010000177.1 GCA_023249845.1 Candidatus Eiseniibacteriota bacterium | reverse complement strand
CTACGCCGCGCTCCTCAAGGACACGGGGTGCTCGAGCAACGCCGCCGCGGTGTACGAGATGTTCGGCGGCGACGAGATCGCGGCAAAGCGCGCGCGTATGGTGACGAACTGGTCCAACGATCTGTCCGCGGTGCTGTTCGCCGTGCGCCACGCGGCGCCCGGCGCGTCGTGGTCGGAGCGGGTACGCCGCATGGCGACGCTGGCACGGCTCGGGACGGGCGTGGCGTCGAAGCTGGTGCGCGTGCGCTGCGATCGCGGCGCCGAGATCGTATTGCAGCTGGGCTTCGGCTCGGGAGCGGCCGAGGCGGTCCGTGCGCTCGAGGAGCACTGGGATGGCCATGGCCATCCGGCGGGGTTGAAGGGCGACCAGATCCCCATCGTGGCGCGCGTGCTCGGCCTGGCGCAGATTCTCGAGGTGTTCGCCTCCGAGAATGATCCCGCCGCTGGGCTCGCGCTGGTGCGGCGCCGCTCGGGGCGCTGGTTCGACCCGACCGTGGTCGAGGCCTGCCGCGGGCTCGAGCCCAAGCTCGCGCACTGGGCCACGCGTGGGACCCACGAACTTCGCGGGGACGTGTCCGCAGCCGAGCCCGGGCACGCGGCGTTGCTCGCGGGCTCGGCGACACTCCAGCGAGTCGCGCACGTGTTCGCCGACATCGTGGACGCCAAGTCGCCCTACACCGGGGCGCACTCCCATCGCGTCGCCGAGCTATCGGTGGGCGTTGCGCGCACGCTCGGCTGGAATCGCGAGTTGGTGGAGGAGACACGCTCGGCCGCGCTGCTCCACGACCTGGGCAAGCTCTCGGTGCCGAATCGCATCCTGGACAAGCCCGGGCCGCTCGATGCCGCCGAGTGGGAGATCATGCGGCTCCACGCGCTCTACACCGAGCGCATCCTCGAGCACGTGCAGGGGTTCGAGTGGCTGGCGTTCGCGAGCGCCGCGCACCACGAGCGCATGGACGGCAGCGGCTACTGCCGCGGCATCGGCGCGGACCAACTCCCCGAACTCTCACGCGTGCTCGCGGTGGCGGACGTGTTCGACGCGCTCTCCACAGCGCGTCCCTACCGGCACGCGCTCGAGCCGGACCAGGTGCTGGCGATCATGGAGGAAGAGGGTGCCACGGGCTTCTGCCCGGAGTGTTTCGACGCGCTGCGCTGCAACGTCGAGGAGGGCGGCGCGGAGAGCGCGGACAGTACGCGCGCGGCCTGAAGTCTCAGGCTCGGTCCGCGGATCGACCGAGCGGCACGAACGGGCGCTACCGGATCAGCACGCACGCCAGCGCGTACGAGAGCAGCGCCAGCGCCAGCCATTGCGCAGTACCCGCGGCGATGGGCGTCCACCCGGCGCGGCCCAGGTCGGCGAAGCTCGTCTGGAGCCCCACGCCCGCCATGCCGAGGCACAGGAGCCACAGGTCGGCGCGCTGGATCTGCTTGACGAGCGCGGCGTCGAGCCAGCCCGCGCTGTTCACGGTCGCGAACACCACGAACAGCACGAGGAACCAAGGCACCAGCGACACTTGTGGCGAGCCCGCGGTGCCGCCGGCCGCATCGGCCACGCGAGACCGCGCCACCCGCGCGCGCCACGCGAGGTAGAACACGACGGGTGCCAGGAGTGTGATGCGCACGAGCTTCACCACCGTGGCGATGTCCGTGGCCTCGCGGCTGAATCCCGAACCCGCGGCCACCACCTGCGCCATCTCGTGCAGGCTGGCGCCGTCCCAGACGCCGTAGAGGAAGTTTCCCATACCGACGGCGCGGCCGATCCACGGGTACGCCACGATGCCCACGGTGCCGAGCAGCGTGATGATGCCGAGCGCCAGCGCCGAGTCGCGCTTCTCGGCGTGCAGGACGCTGTCGGCCGCCACCACCGCCGATGCGCCGCAGATGCCGCCGCCCACGGAGAGGAGCGTCGCCAGTTTGTCGGTGAGGCCGAGCCGGCGCCCCACCCATACGCCGAACAGGAGAGCCACGAGCGTGCTGGTCACCACCACCGCGAGCGCCGGGCCGCCGATGCGCGCGATCTCGCCCAGTGACAGTCGGAACCCGAGCCCGGCCACGGCCCAGCGCAGGATGGGCCGCTGCGCGACACGCACGCCGGGTTGGGCCCACGGCGGCAGCGGCATCACCGTTCGAAGCGCCATGCCGAGCAGGATCACCAGCAGCAGCGCGGAGAGGCGCAGCGAGTCCTTCACGAACGGCTGATCGGCCAGCAGGAACGCCGCGGTGGCGAGCAGCGCACTCCACAACAGCCCGGGAACGGCCTCGCGAACAGCCGTCACGTCGTGTAGGAGAGCTCGCGGAAGCGCCGCACCCAGCCGTTCTCGAGCGGCTCGAAGATGTGGCAGTGGTCCATCTCGCCGCCGTAGACGTGCAGCGTGATCGCGGGCGTCTCGCCGGCGTTCTCGAGCACGTGGTACTCGAACGGCGGAATCAACGCGCCGGCCTCGCCGACGCCAGCGTGGATGACCGTCTCCTTCTGGAACTGGACGATGTCGCGCTCGGGGTCACCACCGTGGCAGGTGAACGACGTGACGCGGATGCGGCCGCGGTAGACGCACTCGACGCACCACATGCCGGCGTGGTCATGGAGCGGGGTGCCCTGGCCAACGTTCCAGACCATGGCGAGCACGGTGTAGCGGTTCTGAGGGTCACGGTGGACCAGGCGGCGCGCGTAGCGCTCCGGGTTGGGTGCCAGGAAGCGCGCGTCGAGGAACTCCGTGCCGGCGGCGAACGTCTGCTCGAGGATGCGCTTGACGTTGCGACATCGGCCGGCGTCATCGCGCGGCGTCATGGCGTCATCGAGCTGGCGCACCAGCTCGCTCACGCGCGCGTTCTGTGCAATGGGCGTAGCGGACATGAGAGGCCTCCAGTGGGGTTCTTCCAGTCTAGCGGGCCGCGGCGAGGGCCCGCCACAGCGAACTCGCCGGCGAGCGGTTCGCAGCGGCGCGAAGGGCATGGACACGGGCGCCGAGCCGGCGAGCCGGTTCAAGGCAGGAAGAAGAACGCGATTCCCAGCACGACGTACACGGCGAGCAGCATGGCGCCCTCGAGCCAGTTGGACTCGCCGTCCTGTGACACCAGGTTCACCACCGCGATCGCAGCCACCACGGCCAGCACCTCGAGCGCGCTGAAGCGCAGGTCCATGGGGCCGTGCGGCATCAAGTACGAGGCGAACACCAGCACCGGCGCCACGAACAGCGCGATCTGGATGCTGGACCCGATCGCGATGTTCAGGGCCAGGTCCATGTGGTTCTTCATCGCCACCACCACCGCCGTGGAGTGCTCGGCGGCGTTGCCCACGATCGCCACCACGATGACGCCCACGAACACCTCGGTGAGCCCCAGCACGTGCGACGTCTCCTCGACCGCGCCCACCAGCAGCTCGCTCATCCAAGCCACCAGTGCCGTGGCGACCAGCAGCGACAGCACGGCGCGGCCCACGCGGACCGGTTGATGCTCGTGCTCCTCGGCGCCCCCCGTGTAGAGGTGCCGGTGCGTGCGCAGCGTGAACAGCAACGACAGCAGGTAGGAGACGAACAGCACCACGGCGATCTCGAGCGACAGCGTTCGCTCGAGCGAGGCCTCGCGGGCGCGCGTGAGCGTGGCACTGGCCACGGCGCCCTCGGCGATGAAGTGGAAGACCGCGGGGATCAGCAGCGCGAGCGCTGCCAGCGCCAGCAGCGTGGCCGAGGCCGCCGCCGCGACGCGGTCGAACTTCTGGCGCTCGCGCGAGAATCCGCCCGCCACCATGGCCACGCCCAGGACCAGCAGGATGTTGCCGATGATGGAGCCCGTGAGCGACGCCTTCACCACGTCGTAGAGCCCGTTCTGGAGCGCCACGAGCGCGATGATCAGCTCGGCCGCATTGCCGAACGTGGCGTTCAGGAGCCCGCCCACGCCCGCGCCAAGCCTCGACGCAAGTCGCTCGGTGGCATCGCCCATCAGGCCGGCGAGCGGGATGATGGCGAGCGCGCTGCATGCAAACACGGCGAGCGCGCCCCAATGGAGCGCTTGGGCGAGCGGCGCCAGCACCACGAACACGAGCAGCACCCGCATGGCACGCTGTGGCGTGATCCAGGTGTTCTCGCGGGCCGGCGTGCTGGCGGTCATGGCGACGCAATCTGCCCGACGGGGTCCGGGGGGCGCAAACGTGACGCCCACCGAGATCGCGGACCACTCAAGTTCGAGCGTTTACTGACCGAAACCGCAGGCGAGGGATCTCGCCCCGGACGCCGGGCCATCCGCGAGCCCCCTGTGCAGTCGCGTCGCGGCCACGACGAGCCGCGGGCGGGCGCCATTCGCTGGTGGGCCGGACGTGAGCCGTTCCGGCACCCACCGTCGAGGTCTTCGGGCCGGTGCGCCTCCCGTGCGCAGACAGGGAGGTGGGGATGGTGGGCGAGGGAGACGGCGCGCAGGATCCGCGGTTCGACCTGGCGCGATTGGCGGAGATCTCGGGCGGCGACGCCGAGTTCGAGCGCGAGATCGCCGGAGAGTTCCTGGGGCAAGCCCGGGAACTGTTCGAAGAGGCGGCGCGCGCGCTCGAGACGTGTGACGCGGCGGCGCTGCGGCGTGTGGCGCACACGCTCAAGGGCAGCAGCCGCACGGTGGGCGCCGACGGGCTGGCGCGCCTCGCCGCCGAACTCGAGGAGCTGGCGGCCGAATCGACGCAGGGGGCCGCGCCCGCGCTCGCCCGGGCACTCTCGTGCCTGGTCTCGACCGAGCGGGAGCTGGACCGGTATTTCGGAACCGATCGCTACCGGAAAGCGGCATGACACGCGCCGCGCTGCCGCCCGCGAGGCCGACGCCCGAGCGGCTTCAGGATCTGACACCCGGGGACCGGCTCACGCTGGCGACGCGGGCGGACCGCGAGATGGCGCTTCGCGGTGGACCCGCGTCGCTGAGCTATGGCGGCATCGCGCTGCTCATGATCGCGCAGGCGTGGCGCGATGGTCTGCATCCCCTCGCGCTCTACCTCGTCGCGGGTGCGAGTGTGATCTTCGGCGTGACGCGCTGGCGGCTGGCACGTTTGTTCGAACACTCGTACCCGGCACACCCTAAGGCGTGGGTGCGCAAGTGGTCGGCATGCACGTCGGGGCTCGGCCTGGCCTGGGGAGTATTGGCCGGCCACACGATCAGCGTGAACGGACTGCGCTGGTCGTCACTGTTCCTGATGTTGAGCGTGGCTGGCCTCAGCGCGGGCGCCCTGATGTCCATGATCCCGCGGCAGGGCCTGTTCCGGAATTATCTTGCACTGCTCATGGGTCCCACGATCGTCGGGTTCTTGTGGCCGGGCCCCGGAGCGAACGCGCCCATCGGGTTGTTGTTCATGATGTACGGCACGTACCTGGTCCTCGAGGGCACCCGGCTCAAGGAGCAGCACCGCAGGTCACAGAACGAACACTGGCTGCTCGAACGTCGGACGGGTGAGCTGGAGGCCGCGCGACTCGCAGCCGAAGAGCAGTCCCGCCAGCTCGCCCACGCACGTGACGCCGCCGTGGAGAGCACGCGTTACAAAAGCGAGTTCCTGGCCAACATGAGCCACGAGATCCGCACGCCCATGAACGGCGTCATCGGCATGGCCGGGCTGCTGTTCGACACACCGCTCAATCCCGAACAGAACGAGATCGCGCGAACCATCCGGAACAGCGCCGAGTCGCTGCTGGCGATCATCAACGACATCCTCGATTTCTCGAAGATCGAGGCCGGCAAACTGGCAATCGAGGTGGTGGACTTCGAACTCGACCAGGTCGTGGACGAGACCGTGGATCTCGTCGTGGCACGATGTCGCGAGAAGGGACTCGAACTGTTCGTCGATCTACCGCCCGAGGTCCCGACTCGGCTGCGCGGGGACCCCGGGCGGCTGCGTCAGATCCTCTTGAACCTGATGGGCAACGCCATCAAGTTCACGGAACAGGGCGAGGTCGGGGTCCAGGTCTCCTGCCTGTCGGACAACGACACCCATGCGGTGCTGCGGGTGGGCGTGCAGGACACCGGGATCGGCATCGCCGTCGAACGGCAAGCTGCGGTGTTCGAGAGCTTCACGCAGGCCGACGGCAGCACGACGCGCCGCTTCGGCGGCACCGGGCTGGGGCTCACCATCACGCGACAGCTGGTGCAGCTCATGGGCGGCCGGATTGGGCTCGCGAGCGAACCGGGCAAGGGCAGCACGTTCTGGTTCGAACTGCCGCTCGAGAAGAGCACCCAGACTGAATCGAGTGCACGGGTGCTGCCGTTCCAGTTGTGGGGACGCCGCGTGCTCGCCGTGGACGACAATCCGACGAACCGCCACATCGTCGAACGATTGCTGCGCTCGTGGGGACTGCGCGTGGAGTCGGCGGCCTCGGGGCAGGCGGCGCTGGCGCGCCTGCGCGAGGCGCATGCGGCGGACGCGTTCGCGCTCGCCCTGCTCGACATGCAGATGCCCGATCTGGACGGTCTCCAACTGGCGCGGGCGATCCACGCCGAACCGGGGCTTGGCGAACTGCCCCTCGTGCTGCTCACTTCGATGTCCGCTCGTGACCGCGCCCAGGAGTTGCGCGACGCCGGGTTCGCGGCCTGGCTCAGCAAACCGGTGCGCGCCCTGCTGCTCTACAACTCGCTGGTGAGCGTGCTGCAGGGGCCGGTCGCGGCCGAGGCTCCCGGCACGCCGACGCGGCGCTCCGACGACGAGGACCTGCCCGCCCTTCCGCCGCTGCGCGTGCTGGTCGCGGAGGACAACTCGGTTAATCAGAAGGTGGCGGTTCGAATCCTGGCCAAGCTGGGCGCGCGCGCGGACACGGCCGGCAACGGCTTCGAAGCGCTGGATGCGATCGCGCGCGTGCCATACGACGCCGTGCTGATGGATGTGCAGATGCCCGAGATGGACGGCCTCGAGGCGACTGCGGAGCTGCGCAAGCGCGAAGCTGGGACAGGCCGGCACACGCCGGTGATCGCGATGACCGCGCACGCGATGCAGGGCGATCGCGATCGCTGCCTCGCGGCCGGCATGGACGACTACCTCACCAAGCCGATCCGCGCGCAGGCCCTGGCCGTGGCACTGCTGTGCTGGAGCGTCGGGCGGGTCGAGGTGCAAGCGCCGGCCGCAGCGCCTGACTCGGACCCCGACCAGGACTTCGA
>JAHFBW010000008.1:24631-31232 GCA_023249845.1 Candidatus Eiseniibacteriota bacterium | reverse complement strand
CGTTCCGGCTGCTCCCCCTCGTGTACAAGAATCTGGTCGAACATGGCTCAGACGATCCCGATCTCCCCCGGCTCAAGGGCATGTATCGCTACTGGTGGTGCTTCAACCAGGTGCAGCTCTATCGTGCCAGCCACCTGATCCGTGAACTCCACAGCGCCGGCATCAACACACTCGTGCTCAAGGGGGCCGGGCTCGCGATCACCTACTACCGGGATACTGGTGTCCGCCCCATGGCGGATGTGGACGTGCTCGTGCCGCTCAACGAGGCTCGCCGCGCCCTCGACCACCTGGGCGCGCTCGGGTGGCAGCCCGTCACTCCCCACATCGACGAGGAGCTCCGCTACCGTCATTCAACGCCGATGGTGCACAGAACCAGCGAAGAGTTCGACTTCCACTGGCACGCGCTGCGTGAGGGTCTGAGCGCGGAGTCGGATACCGGCTTCTGGAAACGAGCCGTGCCGCTACGCCTCGTGGACATCGAGACTCGGACACTCGGCCCCGCCGACGCGCTGTTGCACGCGATCGTCCATGGTCTCCGCTGGAACGCGGAGCCCGCCATCCGCTGGGTCCCTGACGCGATGGCCGTGCTGCGTTCTGCCGGCGAGCACATCGACTGGGAGCGACTGGTGAGCGACGCGCGGCGGCATCGCCTGGTCGTGCGTCTCGCCAAGGGCATCGAGTACCTGCACCGAACGTTCGACGCGCCGATTCCGGCCTCGGCACTCGAGAGCCTGCGACGGGCACGGCATTCGCCCACCGAGTGGCTCGAGTACCGCTACTTCGCTCTCGGGGCCGCTCAGCGACACGGCCTCCTGCTCGGGTACGCGCCGTTCGTCTGGATCGAATACCTACGAGTCGCCGCTGGTAAGAGCATCATGCGCGCCGCGATGGAGCTGCCCGGCTTCCTGCGCTATCGCCTGCGCGGCCGTGTGGAGCCCCCGATCATGGCGGCTCGACGAGTGGCGCGCGCCGCGCGGTGGATCGCGTCGCCCGCGCGACGGATGAGCGCACGCGAGGGCGGCGCCCTGTGACGAATGTCCACAGTCCTGACGCGAGTCGATCGCTGATCGACGTCGAGGCGTGGCGCACGTTTGAACGCTCCGCCCCGGGACTCGCGCGCCGGCTGCTCCTGCTCGGTGCGGTGGCGGCCGCTCAATCACTGCTGCTGCTGCCCGTGGTGTTGCTCATCCGTCACGCCGTGGACGTCGCGATGCCCGCCGGCAACATTGGATTGCTGGTCGGCATCGGCGCTGCCATCTTCGGGATCCGATTCCTGAACGGCGGGATCTCGCTGTGGCTGCGAGTGGCCCATGTACGCGTCATCAAGGCCGCGATCCTGCGGCTTCGAGAGGACCTGCTCGCCCGACTCTACCGCCTGTCGCGCGCAGCCTACGGCCGACTCGACTGGAACACGACCCACGCCCGGATCGTCGTGGACACCGACCGGCTCGACAACATGAGCCACGCCATGGTGTCGAGGATGCTGCCGGCCCTGTTCTCGGCCGTGGCATTGCTCGCGGTGCTGGCCTACCTCGACCTGCGTCTCCTGCTCGTGACGCTGGCGATGGCGCCGATGCTGCTCCTGGTGACGCGGCTCACCGGTCGTGCTGTGCAGCGGCGAGTGTTCGAGTTCCAGCGCGCGTTTGAACGATTCAGCAAGGGGATGCTGTTCGTGCTCCAGCACATGGATCTCACGCGCGTGCAGTCGTTCGAGGATCGCGAGATCGCGCGGCGTATTGGCGAGATGCGCAAATTGCGTGAAACGAGCGAGTCGATGGCCTTCATCTACTCGCTGCACAGCCAGCTCCAGAGCGTGCTGGTGAGCCTGTGCGGAGCGGTGATCCTGGTGTTGGGCGGCATCGCGGTCGCGACCCAGCACATGACGCTCGGCGACTTCCTGTCGTTCTGGGTCGCGGCCGGCCTGTTGAATGGTCACGTTGGGACCGTCCTCAATGCGTTTCCCGAGGTGATTGCTGGGAACGAGTCGATGACGACGCTGCATCGATTCGCGCACGGTGATGAGCCGGAGCCATATCACGGGCGCGAACACGTCGCGTTCTCGGGCCGGATCACGCTCGAGGATGTCGGGTTCGGCTACGGTGGCTCGCCGGTGCTTGACGAAGCGAATCTCGAGATCGAGCCCGGAACCACGCTGGCCATCGTCGGTCCCAATGGGGCCGGGAAAAGCACCGTGCTCTATCTCATCCTGGGCTTCTACCGGCCCGAGCGCGGCAAGTTGCGCGCCGACGGCGTGCCCTACGACCGCCTGGACATGAAGGAGCTTCGCCGCGGGATCGGCGTGGTCATGCAGCACCCCGCGTTCTTCGCTGGAACGATCCTCGAGAACATCACCTACGGAAACCCCGAGGCTTCGCGCGCGGACGTGATGCGTGCCGCCGGGCTGGCGTTCGCGGACGAGTTCATTCGCAAGCTGCCGCTAGGCTACGACACACCGATCGGCGAGGAGGGCATGCTCCTCTCGGGCGGCGAGGTGCAGCGCATCGCCATCGCGCGCGCGCTCCTGCGACGGCCCAGGCTCCTGGTCCTCGACGAGCCCACGAATCATCTCGAGCACGCCGTCATCCGACGCCTCATGCAGAATCTCACGACTCTCGACGACCGACCGGCCGTGCTCGTCATCAGCCACGACCGCGAAGTACTACACGATATGGACCGAGTGGTCCGCATCGCGGACGGCGCATTGGTAACAGCGACGCCGATCCCCCTGCCCCAGGCGGCGGGTCGAAGCGGAGGCGCGTCGTGATCGGGAAGGCCAAGACCGAAGCCGAACAGGTCGCGTTTTTCGAATCCGTACACGCCCGCTTCCGTCAGGGCGTCGCCAACGTGAGTGAGGTCCACCGGGATTACGAGATCGCGGGCCTGACCATTCGCTTGTCGTTCGCTGGGCCACGACTGGTGGCGTCGTTCACTCGCGCGCTCGAACACTTGGAGGTCGGAGCCGTCGAGTCACCCGACGCGACGTTCTGTCTGTGGGACAGCATCTCGACGGGGGTATCCATGCTTCCTCCGCCCTGCGACCGCGAGGCGTTCAGTGATCGCGGCGACCTGTGGGGCTTCCACAGCCGGCGCATCAAGACCGCGTTTCACTACCACGACTACTCCGTCAACCTGTTCGATCGCGACCGCCGCACCGGAATCTACTGGGTGCAGAATGGCGACGTTCTGCCCTACTGGACGCTGGCCTCGCCACTTCGGACGCTGTTCTATTGGTGCCTGGAGCAACATGGCAGGCAGCTCGTGCACGCGGCCGCGGTCGGCACCGAGGAAGGCGCGGTTCTGGTCGTTGGCAAGGGTGGGCTCGGCAAGTCCTCCACGGCGCTCACCTGCCTCGAGGCGGGGCTCGACTTCATCGGAGACGATTACTTGGTGGTGGCCAACGAGCCCGAGCCGGTTGCCTACAGTCTCTACGCAACAGCGAAGGTCAACCCCGAGGACCTGGCGCGCTTCCCGGGGCTGCGCTCGCTGGTGAGCCAGCCGGTGGTCCCGCCCGGGGAAAAGGCGCTGCTGTTTCTCAACTCGCGCTTCCGACCGCAGATCCGGCGGAAGATGCCGATCCAGGCGGTCGCGGTGCCGAGAGTCGTCGATGGCGAGGATTCCGCATTCCATCCCGAGGCGGTTCCAACCGTGCAGCAGGCGGCCACGTTCACGACCATGGCCCAGCTCCCCTACGCCGGCGACCGCACCCACGAATTCTTCGCGACACTGTGCGACCGCCTGCCCGCCTATCGACTCGAACTCGGTCGCGACAAGGAGAAGCTCGCGGGCACGATCAGCGGCTTCCTGGCGAACGGCGCGAGCCACCCGAGCGAACGGATCGCGGCGCTGGATCCGCTATCGGAGACGCCGCTCGTGAGCGTGGTGATCCCGGTCTTGAACGGCGAGCGGTTCGTGGGTGACGCAGTCGCCAGCATCCTGGCACAGGAATACCCGGCGTTGGAGATCATCATCGTCGACGACGGGAGCACGGATGGGACCGAAGCGGCGGTTCGGCGCCTGCCGTGCGACGTTCACTTCTTCAAACAGGGGAACTTCGGTCCCGCCGCGGCGCGCAACCGCGGCGTTCGGGATGCTGCGGGTGACTTCGTGGCGTTTCTCGATGTCGACGATCTATGGCCCGCGAACACGCTCCGCACGCTGGTGGAAGAACTGATGCACGACCCGTCGCTCGAGGTAGCGCATGGTTACGCTCAAGTGATGGAACTCGATCCGGCGAGCGGCAACTACGAGTATCGAGGAAATCCGAAGGAGTCGTTCCCGCACAGCATCGCGCTGGGTGTCTACCGTAAGCGCGTGTTCGACCGCGTCGGGCTGTTCGACAAGACGCTCACGTTCGGTGAGGACACGGATTGGTTCAACCGTGCCAACGAGAACGGTGTCGCGATGAAGCGGGTGGACCGCGTGACGCTCCTCGTGCGGCGCCACGACCGGAACATGACGCACGAGAAGACTTTGGTCGAGCTCAACATGCTGCGAGTGTTCAAGAAGGCGATCGACCGCAAGCGAACGGCCGACGGCCTGGCCTGAGTCACGGTCGGCTGCCGCCGGAGCGCTGATCCCCGAGGGTGCGCCGCGCGCCCCATCGGAATCCCAGGAGTCCGCCGATCGCCAAGAGCACGAGCGCCGCGGCCACCCGCTTGAGGCTCACGTACCGCGAGGTCCATTTCGCGCTCGCCAGCCGAGCTTGGAGGAGTCCGGCGCTCAGGCGGTCGGATATCGAGGGACGTGGCATGACCTCGAGGCGCTCGAGGCCAAGTGCGGCACCGATCGTCGCAAATCTCATCCCGCGCGCGCGATACCACGCGATGATCCCGGGCAGCGCCTTCACCGTCTGCGAACGATCCCCGCCGCCGTCGTGCAACAGCACGATCCCGCCCTCGGGCCCAGTCGATCGCTGAACGATGACGTCCGCGCCCGGTCTGGCCCAATCCCCCGGGTCGAAGTCCTCGCCGACAACGACAAAACCCTTTCGGGTCAGCGCGTCAACGACGATCATCGTGGCCGAATCGGGGGGGCCCGTATGGATATAGGGTGGTCGGAACAACCGGGTCGCGCGGCCGGTCTGGCCGGTGATGGCGGCCTGGGTGAGCGCCACCTCCCTCGCCATCACCCGGCGTGAAACCGTGTCGAGCCGTGGGTGATGGTACGTGTGGTTCCCCAACTCATGCCCGTCTCGCAGGATGGCGGAGAGCATGCCTGGACGCTCGACCGCGCACTCGCCGACCACGAAGAACGTGGCCGGGACCGAGTTCTCGCGCAGGATCTCGAGGACCCTGGCGGTGTACTCCGACGGCCCGTCGTCGAATGTCAGCACCACGGTTCCCGCGGGAACCGAGCGGATCTCGAGCGCGCCACCAGACTTCCTTATGAACACAGTGCCGTTCGCAAAGGAAGGTGCACTGACAAGTGTGCCGAGACAGGCGACGGTGATTGCTATCGAGCGGCGTCGTTGCATGCTAGCGCAGCTTCGCATGGAGAAATACCAACGCGGAAGCGGGTGACTCTCCGTAGGCATCGCTCAGGCCGCGGGGCACCAACAACAGCGTGCCCGCCACGCCCGCCCCCACCGAGAGGTGGTTGCGGCGGAGGAAGTCGTGGCGATACCCGGCAGTCAGCTCACCGCCGCTGAATACCTGACCAGCCCGGACATCAGGCGCGACGAATAGTTCGTCCTTCTCGGCCCACTCGGCGCGGGCGACGAACGTGTGTCGCTCGCCGAGCTCGAGCGCGCCTTCCGCGAGGAAAGCGTCAAGTGTGTGCCCCGGTTGATTGCGGTTCTGCCCCCACGCGATCGTGCCCTCCCAGCGACTGTTCTCACTCCACGAAGCAGCGCACATGGCCGAGATCGTGACCCGATCCTGGTGGACGTCTGGCTCCAGCTGCTCGGGAGCATGGATCCGGCCATAGCTCGCTTGAACTGCCCAGTGGTCGGTCGGGTTCACGGACAGGCGAAAGGAATGCGAGTCCAATTGTGGAGACTCGATGTTCCAACGACGCTCGTCCGGCTCGCTCCCGCGAAATGCGGAAACCTCCACCTTGACCCGATCCACGACCGCCCCGCCGGTAAGAACGCCATAGGTGATATGGGTCGAATCGAGCCAGTGATGCGTGATAGGCGCCACGGGAATATTGACGCCGGAGAAGCGATGCATGAACGCTGGCGGCCCAAGCGCTGGCTCCCCGGGCAGACCTGCGTAGAGGAATAGCGAACGATCCCCGCTCGAGATGTTGTAGGTGCCCGCCAGTTCCATGAACAGATCGTGCGGGTGTTGGCGATCGATGAGCGGCGTGCGGCCGTCGGCGGTCTCGCCCGTCTGAAGCAGCAGAGGATAGCCTTCCTTGCCGATGCTCCCGGGCTCGATAGAGAGCATCGCACGCAGGCCGAGCGTGCCTGGACCGAGCGGTCGCTGGGCCATGGCCATCCCCATGTTGCTGCTGAACACCTTGGCGTCTCCCCTGTCGCCGCCCTGGTTGTCGTAGACGCCATCGACGAAGCCATGCAGCATGACCCTCCACGAACCCTTCATGAGATGGACGCCCTCATGGCGAGCCGCCTCGGGCTGCCACGACGTGCCCGAAGCCT
>JAHFBW010000008.1:0-24621 GCA_023249845.1 Candidatus Eiseniibacteriota bacterium | reverse complement strand
GACGTCTCACCCATGTCCATTCCCGACATGTCCATGCCGTGCATGCCCGCGTGATGCATCCCGGCATGCGAATGCGCTGCAGACGTGGCGGAGTCATGCGACGTCGTGTCCAGTGCGACAGCAGCGTGCTGGTGCATCTGCGCGACTCCGACGCCTGGCCAGGCGAGCGCGGCCAGGCCAAGGATGGTGTACCAGAGTGGCAGGCGCCCCATTGTGATCAGCCTCTGCGCGCTCAGCCCCGTGACTCGCGCAGGACCGCCGAGTTCGCGGAGGCATCGCGCTCGCTCATCAGCTCTTCGATCGCGCCGGCGACGTGCTCATCCGTGATGTGGTGAGCCTGCAACTTCAACCGGATCGCGTTCGCCCTGCGCAGGATATCGGTCTCGCGAATCCCTTCCGGCGCGACGAATTTGTAGCATGCCAGCTCGAGGCGGAGCCCGTTCGGATCACTGAAGTAGATCGAGTCCATGAACCCGCGGTCGAATGCCTTGAATGGGATGCCGCGCTCCTCCAGTCGCTTCGCGACCTGCGTCTGAACCGCTCGGGAGACTTGGAACGCGATATGCTCGAGGTGGCCGATGCCGCGCGGATGCTCGGAAGGATCGTCGGATCGCTGCTCGTTCGTGAACACCGTGATGAGCCGGCCGTCGCCCGGGTCGAAGTAGAGGTGGTTCTCCTCGGGGCGGCCGAGATTGGGCTGCTCGAACAGCAACGGCATTCCCAGAACGCCCTCCCAGAAGTCGAGGGCAGACTGCCGGGTGGAGCCCACAAGCGTGATGTGATGGACGCCCTGAACTGGAATGCGTTTCATGACGCCTGCCACGATGGTGCGGTCGAGCGGCGGCGTCAACTCTCGGATTCCAAGCCGGCCGGTATCCACCAGCGATCGAACCGGGGCCACTGTCTCGACAACGCTCTGCCTCGAGACCGCCGCGTGGTAGGGTTTGCAGACGTGCTCGGAGGGCCGCATGAGACGAGCCTCGCTTCTCCTCGTGGCCTCGCTACTGTTTCTGTCCATGCCCTGCTCCCCTGCATTCGCCGGCGCCACGGACAAGGCGTACCGGGCGATGGAGAAGGGAGATTTCAAGACTGTGCTCGCGGAGTTGCGTCCACTCGCGGCGAAGCATGATCCGAACGCCGAGTTCATGCTTGGGATGCTCTACGACTCCGGCAAGGGAGTCCCGCAGGACCAGGCCGCGGCCGCGTCGTGGTATCGAAGAGCGGCCGAGCAGAACCACCTCGCGGCTCAGCTCTTCCTCGGGGTTCTCCTCTACTCCGGCCAGGGTGTGAAACAGGACGTTGCCGAGGCGGCGCACTGGTTCCAGATGCCGGCGGACAGCGGCAACGACAAGGCCCAGTTCTACCTGGGCGCGATGTACGAGCGTGGCGCCGGTGTCCGGCAGAACACTACCGAGGCGGTCCGCTGGTTGACCCGATCCGCTGCGCAACGGAACACGGAAGCCATGGGCCTGCTGGCGACCACCTTGTTCTCGCGGTCCCGCGACGGGAAGGATGACGACCAGGATCTCGTGGACGCCTACGTCTGGAGCCATCTCGCCGCCGAGATGGACGCTATTCAGGCCGTGACCGCGGCACGTGGTGTGATCGAGGAGTACTGCAACGGCGAGCAGAAGAAGCGGGGGAAGGCCACGATGGCGGACTGGAAGCGGAAGTGGGCGACCGAGGCGAAGGCGCGAACTCCTCTCCGGTAGGACTACTCCTCACCCCGTCTCGCGTTCGCCCCAGCGTGCATGTCGGCTCAGGGCCGGTGTGTGGCCCGCGTCCGGCCAAGCGCGTGAAGAGCCGCTGCAAGCGTGGAATCCCCGGGCACCCGCGACAGCCCTCGTTCGAGCGTACGCCGGGCTCCCGCCGAGTCACCCTGGGCGAGCCGCGCCCTCGACTCAAGGCTGTAGGCGCGTCGGTCGGTGGGTGCGACCCGCTCTGCGCGCCCAAAGCTTTCGAGTGCCTCCGCCTGGCGCTCCGCGCCAAAGAGCGCGACGCCGAGTAGCAGGAGCGGTTCGAGCCGAGCAGGTCCCGCAGCACCTGCCAGCACGCGCCGCGCGATGGCGCCGGCGCCTTCGGCGTCGCCGCGTGCCAGGAGCGCGCGTGCCTCCACGAGCGGATCCTGCGTCGCCGAAACCCCGCCGGCGGGCGGCTGTTCTGCTGCGAGCTTCGTCGCGATCGGCGAAAGCCCCGCCGCTCGGAGCTCAGCGAACACCGCGGCTGCGGCCGTCGGGTCGGCCGTCGCGAGACGCTGGCGCGCGCGCATCTCGGCGACCACGTCGATCGGCCAGCTCGAGAGCGGACTCCCCGCCTGCGGCACCACGGGCAACGTGAACAGACTCGTGATCGCCGGGTGGCGACTCGAATAGAGCCGCCCCACTTCGATCATGTCGCGCGGCGCCTGGTACTCCACGAATGGGCGCTCGTCTGAGTTCGGCTCCGCTCCAGCCGCCATCGCGCGCAGCGCTGCGCCGGAGGCCACGTAGAAGCCGGCCAGCTGCTCCGGCGCCGCAAGCGGCGCGCGGCCGTACTCGAACGACAGGCGCGGTGAACGCAGTCGCTCGAGCGACAGCGTGCGCCCACCGGGCGCCGCCACGACCAACGCGTCGGCGCCCCGCCACACGCAGAAAAGGTGCGCGTCGGGAAACACGGTGAGGAACGACGCGAGCAGGCTCTTGAACGTTCGCGGCGAGAGCTCGTAGAGCTGGAGCCACTGGCAGAACACGCCGTCGGGGCGCAGTCGAGCGCGGACGCGTCGATAGAAGTCCACCGTGAACAGATTGTTCACTCCCGCGACCCACGGGTTCGAGGGTTCGGAGATGATGACGCCGTATTCCCCGGCGCCATGCATGAGCAGTGTGCGCGCATCCTCGAGGTGGAGCGTGACGCGGGGATCGTCGAGTGGGTCCTCCGAGTGTTCGTGGAAGAACCGGGATCCGGCCACGACCGCGGGCTCCAGCTCCACGATGTCGGTGAGTCCCGCCCCCGCGGCGAGCGCCGCCGCCGCCGTGACGCCGGAGCCGTGTCCCACCACGAGCGTGCGCGCGCCCGAGTCCCCCATCGCGACGGGAATCACGCCCAGAAGGACCTGCGTGAGCATGTCGCCCGTGCTCGCGTCCACCTTGCCGCCCACGCGCATCCACCGCTTGCTCTGGTCCTTGTCGGTCGCGACCAGCACGGACGCGTTGATGCCGTCGCGGTAGTAGAGCACGCGCTGATCGGCGGCGAGCACGCGCGTCGGGTCGCCGGTGGCACCGGACTCGCGAAACGTCCGGACCAGGTCGAGCGCGCTGTACGGCCGGAATGTGCCGAGCGACATGAGCAGTGGCTGCCAGCGCGGGGCGAACGCGCCTGTCACCGTCGTCGCGATGAGCAGCGCGGCCGCGGTCGAGAGTGGCAGGAGCCTCGGTCTCGGCGTGCCGGGCAGGAACATCGCCACGAGGCCAGCAAGCGCCGCGAGTCCGGAAGCGAGCAGCACCACTCCATGGACGCCCAGAGACGGCAGGAGCAGGAAACCGGTCGCGAGCGAGCCGACGATGGTGCCGAACGTGTTCACAGCGTATGCGAGGGCGGTTGTCGGTCCGGCGGCGGCTCGTTGGAGGAGCCGGGCGGCGAGCGGGAACGAGGCGCCCAGCAGGACGCACGGCAGGAGCAACAGAGACGCCACCAGCGCGAGTTCTCCGCCCATGAGCCCGGCCCAGGAGGCCCCTGACTTCTCGCCCAGGTCCAGCATCGCCTTCGGCAGGCCCGCGTGAGCGTGGAGACCCGCCACCGACGATAACGCGATGCCGAGCTGGAGCAGCGCGAACCACCATGGCTGCACATTGCCGCGCGCCAGGAGCGGCGCGATCGCGGCGCTGCCGAGCGTGATGCCAAGCAGGTAGACGCCGAGCACGGCGGAGAACGAATAGACCGAGGAGCCGAGCACCAGGCCGAAGAGCCGCACCCAGGCGAGCTGCAGCAGCAATGCCGTGAAACCGCTCAGCGCGAACAACCCGGCGAACACCGCGCGCGCCGAGGGTTCCAGCACGGCCGGCACGGTGCCGGGCGGCACGACCGTCGCACGCGATGCGTCGTGCTCCCCCGCGGAGCCCCACCACGCGAGCAGCGCTGCGAATAGGTTGAGTGCCGCGGCCACGAACGTGGCGGCGGTGAGGCCCAGGCTCGGGAGCAGGTAGAACCCGCCGATCACCGAGCCCGCGACCGCGCCGAGCGTGTTGATCGCGTAGAGCCCGGCAAGCCCCGCGCCGAGCGTGCCTCGCTCGGAGCGCGCCACCAGCACGGGCAGCGTCGCGCCCATGAGCGCGGCCGGCGGGACGAGCAGCACGAACAGGAGCGCCACCCGGGCGCTGGCGAACGCCGCGCTCTCGCCACCAAACGTCCGATAGAGCTGGCCAACCGGGGCGTCGAGCGAGCGAAGCAGCGGCAGCATGAGGACGCCGAGCAGGGCCACCCCCACCTCGAGTACTGCGTACGTGCGCGTCAGCCCGGGCCGGTTCGCGAGTCGCGTGCCGAGGAAGCGGGCGCCCAGCGCGAGCCCGCCGAGGAACGCCGCCACCACGGTGGCGACCGACTGCAGCGACCCGCCGAGCAGATATGCGAGCTGCTTGCTCCACACCACCTCATAGAGGAGCCCGGCCGCGCCAGAGAGCAGGAAGCAGACTGCCATCCAGAATGGAAGGACGCTCTGGGAGGCACGGGCGCGTGCGTGCGGACGTGAGGATGGCATCGTTCGACCAGTCTAGCGTCGCACGTCAACAGGTGCAGCCTGCTTAGCGGCTGGGAGCGCTCGGGAGTGGGGCCGGTGCTCTCCGGAGTGCTTCGCTCACAACGCCCGCAATCGTGCCGGCGGCGCAGCGCCCTTCCATATCAGCAGCAGCGCGAACGGAATCTCGAACGCAGCCATCAGGACCCACATCGGGTAGGTGGCCGCGTTCGGAAGCACGCCGACGAGCTGCATCGGCATCCCCACCACCCACGATAGCGACGCGATCACACCGATCCACGCCAGCACGCTCGGGATCATCCGGCCTCGCAGGAGAAGCCAGCAGAAGAGGGCGCTGCCCACCGCGAACAGGACGCTACCGGTTCCCGACCCTGGCGACCGATAGACGAACGTCGCGAGGGCGTTCAGTTCGTCGGCGCCAAGCGCACTGGCCCCGCTGCTCGTCGCGAGCCACAGGAGTTCGAGCGTGCGTTGCACGGCGAGCACGCCGAGCATGCCCTCGGCGAAGCGGCAAGTGAGTCCGAGCATCGCGAGGTCGGGGTCCTCGTCTCGCGTGAGCGCCCACAGCGTCACGCCCAGCACGATGGCGCAGAAACTGGTGAGCAGGGTGAAGATCGCGGCGATGCGGATGTCAGCCGTGTGCTGCGCCATGCTCGCGAGCCTCGCGGCCATGTCGTCACCGCTCGTGGCTCTCCCCATCACGGCCATCGTCATGATGCCGAATGCGATGTAGGCGAGGAGCGAGTAACCCGCGAGTCTGGAGTTCGACTTTCGCGTCATGCGTTCGTCCGGTTACCGCCTGGAATGCCCATCGGCTCACTCCTCGCGCAAGAGCACGAGCGGATCCACCGACAGCGCGCGCTGGGCTGGGATCCAGGTGGCGAGGAGCCCCAGCACGAGCATCACCAGCACGACACCTGTCAGGACCAGCGGATCCCGGGGCGTCGCTTGGTAGACGATGACCGCCAGCACCCGGCTCGCGAGGATACCGAGGACGAGCCCCGCGGCGGAGCCGAGCGCCAATAACTGAAGCGGGCGCGCCAGCGTCGCCTGCAACAGCCCCCTGCCGTCGGCGCCGAGCGCGATGCGTATGCCCAGTTCCTTCAGCCGCTTGCTCACTGCGTAGCTGGCGACGCCGAAGATTCCGGTGATCGAGAGCAGCGCGGCCATCACGCCGAGGATGCCCAGCGCCACCGCGGCCGCGCGCGAAGGGAAGAGCACCAGCTCCATCGCCCGGCTCCACGACTGAATGAAGCAGGGCAGACTCGGATCCAACTCGCGCAGCTTGTTTCGCATGGCCGCCGCGAGGCGCTGCGGATCGTCGCTCGAGCGCACCACCAGCGACATCTCGCTCGAAGTCGACTGCTGGAGCGGAACGAACAAGGCCGGCTTCGCCGGCTCGGTGAGGTTCTCATACTTGCCGTCCTTGACGACACCCACCACTTCGGTCCGTGTCCCGTCCCGTCGCTTGAAGGTCCGGCCGACCGCGTCCGTCGAAGCGCCGAAGAGCCGGCGCGCGAATTCCTGGTTCACGACTGCGACGGGCGGCGCGGCCTTGTCGTCCTGCCAGGTTAGTGCGCGCCCCGACACGACGGCGGCGTTCGCGGCGCGGTGATAGTCGGGAGAGATCTTGAACAAGAGGGCGGTCGCCGCGGCGTTCCCCGGCTTCAAGTCCGTCGTCTCATCCTTGAACACGTACGTCCCGGGGCCATCGCCGGTGGTGAGCGGCACCCAGTCCACGGCGCCGACCGCCGTCACGCCGGGAATGGACTCCATCCCCTCGATCATGCGCTTCTGCATCGGCGCCAGCGCGTCGCCGCGGTAACCCGCCATGTCGAGCACCGTGCTCATGAGCATCGTGTTCCGCGGCTCGAATCCGAAGTCGCTGTGGAGCGACCGGGTGAGTCCGCGCACGGCGACGATCGAGGACGTGACGAGCAGCGCGCAGATGGCGATCTGCGCGACCAGCAGCACGTCCCGGACGGTGATCCCCCGTCCCACGCCGCCAGTGCTTCCAGACTTGAGGACGGCGTAGGGATCGGTGCGGAGCACCTGCCGCACCGGAACGGCGCCGAACAGGAATCCGCTCGCGAGTGCCAAGACCAGCGCGACCGCGCACACGCTCAGGTCGGGGGTCATCGGCACGTTGAGTGGGAACTGCGGGAACGGTTGCCACGAGCTGAGTCCGCGAAGCAGCAGCGCCGTGGCCGTGAGTCCGAGCGCGCCGCCGATCAGCGCGATGAGCACGGCCTCCGTGAGGAGCTGGCGGAGCACGCGCAGCCGGCCGGCGCCCAGCGCGAGTCGAAGCGCGAGTTCGCGTGCGCGGTCCGCGGCGCGCGCGGCGAACAGACTGCCAAGGTTGGCGCACGCCGCGAGCAGGATGAGTCCCGCAAGCAGCATCAGAGCGGTCAAGAACGCCCGCATCGGTCCGCCGAGGAACTCGCCGTAGAGACTCGGCCGTGCGAGCGAGTACTTCGCGGGAGCGTGGTCCTTGGGATAGGTCTTACCGAGCGACTCGCTGAGCGCGCTGAAATCGGCGGCTGCCTGCGCGCGGGTAACACCCGTCTTGAGATGCCCGAACGTCATGAAGATCCAACGATTCGCGCGCGCGTTCAACACGCTCGCGCCCTCGAGCTGGGCCTGATTGACCATGGGCGCGAAGAAGTCGGGGGCGAAGAACAGCAGTGTGCCGTTGAAGCGAGGCGGCGTCACGCCGAGGACGGTGAACGCATGCTTGTTGATGCGGACGACGCGCCCGATGACACCCGGGTCGTCATGGAAGTGACGGTGCCAGTAGGCGTGGGACAGCACGATGTAAGGTGCACTGTCGGGTCCGTGCTCATCGGAGGCGTGGAAGAACCGACCGAGATGGGGCTTGATCCCGAGCACGTCGAAGTAGTTCCCACTCACCGCGAGCAGCCAGGTGCGGGTGGGTTCGCCACCCGATTCGAGCCCCGCCTGCACGATGTTGTAGGCCGCGAGGTCCTCGAAACTGCGATTACGATCGCGCAGGTCGAGATAGTCCGGGTACGATTGGTTCGCCGAATCGTCTCTCACGCGGTGAACCGAGTACAGGCTCTCAGCTCTTGGTACATTGAGCGGGCGGAGGATGAACGCGTTCAACGCCGCGAACACGACGGCGTTGGCCCCGATCGTGAGCGCCAGCGTGAGGATCGCCACGATGGTGAAGCTCGGAGACTTGCGCAGCATGCGTGCGGCGTAGCGCAGGTCCTGTCCCAGCGTGTCCAGAAGGCCGCCGCCGATCGCGTCGTGGACCTCCTCCATGAACCGGAGCTGGCCGCCGAACTCGACGCGCGCTCGGCGTTCGGCCTCGGGCCGTGGCAGCCCCGTGCGTTCGAGGTCGTCCGCGCGAAGCTGCACGTGCGAGCGCATCTCGGCGTCCATGTCCGCATCGAGCGCCCGACGACTCAAGAACTTGGCGCCGAGTGAACGCAGCGCGGCCAACATGCTCACGCTTCGCCCGGTTGGGCGGCGAGGACGGAGGCGATCGCGCTTGCGAGACGATTCCAGCCCTCCGTCTCCTCGCGCAGGCGCTTCCGCCCCTCCGCCGTGAGCTCGTAGAACTTGGCGCGGCGGTTGTTGTCCGACGTGCCCCAGCTCGCTTTGAGCAGGCCCTGGCGCATGAGCCGGAACAGCGCCGGGTAGAGCGCGCCCTGCTCGACGAGCAGCGCCTGCCGGGAGATCTGGCCGATTCGCAACAGGATCCCGTAGCCGTGGAGCCGGCCCAGGGAGACGGCCTTGAGGATCAGGAGATCGAGCGTTCCTTGAAGGAGCTGGGCTTCGCCGGGCATCTGGCCTCCTAAGATGGTCAGGAGACTAGGCCGGCTTTCCTAAGCTGTCAAGGAGAGAGTTCGTGGGCAGTGTGAACGGGCTGCGACAACGTGGTCGCCCCGCCTACGGCTGTCCTTGGCTCTCGCCTGAGGACGACCCGAACCCGAACTTGCCGCGCATGCCTTCCCGCACGCGCTGCCGCTCCTCCGGGGTCATGGAGTCCCATCGATCCCACATCCGCATCCGTGCGCGCGAGCCGGGGCCGCCGTGCATGCCGAAGCTTCCAAACAGGAGGCGACTGAGCACCAGGAGTCCCAACGCCTGCCAAAACGTGATCGTGTGCCAGCCGAAGATCGTCGGCAGCAGCCCGTTCCAGAGTTCTCGGATGATCACTCCTCCCAGCGCGACGAACGCCGCGAATGCGATGAGGATGAGCGGCGAGAACATCAGCAGTTTCCTGAGGCGAACGTTCATGTCGAGTCTCCTACCCTTTCATCAGGTCTTCGTACGTCTCGCGCAGTCGTTCCCGGAGGTGCAGCACGGCGTAGCGTTTTCGCGACAGCAGCGTGTTCAGGTTGACACCCATTGCCTCGGCCATCTCTTTGAAGCTCCTGCCTTCCAGCTCATGCGCCACGAACACGTCGCGCTGCTCCTTCGGCAACTCGTCCAGAGCCGCCTCGAGCTCGTCGAGCAGCACGCTCCGGGCGTGGAGCGCCTCCGGTCCCGCATCGGGAGCAGGCAGCAGCTCCTCGATCCCAAGCCCGTCGTCGTCCGCGACCACGGCCTCGTCCAAGCGTTCTGGCTTCCGCTTACGGAACAGATCGGTGATTCGATTGCGCGCCACGCGGAACAGCCAGGCCGTGACGTGGTCGATCGGCATCAGCAGGCGGTTCGCTTCCACGAGTTCGTAGAAGACCTCCTGCAGGATGTCCTCCGCGTCATGGGCGTCGGGCACGCGCCGGCGTATGAAGCTTCGCAGGCGGGACTGCTCCCGCTCGACCACTTCGGAGATCCGCTGGTTCCTTTCGATCGCCATCCGCTCCAGGCTCGCCGAGTCGTTCATCTACCCGAGTAGACGAATCAGCAGGGCGGATATTGTGGAGCGCCGGAGTCTCCCGCGCTGGGAGGGTTGTGGCCCGGACGTGCATCGGGCTGTATTCTCAACGCCTTACCTCGAGGGCCGCTCATGGACGATGAGGCGATCACCGAGACGTTGAACGGCGTCGCGCGCGGGGACCCGGGCGCGCTGGAACGCTTGGTCCCCATCGTCTACCAAGAGATGCGCCGGCTCGCGGCCAGCTATCTCAGGCGTGAACGAGCCGGCCACACGCTTCAGCCCACGGCGCTCGCGCACGAGACCTACCTGCGCCTGGTCGGGCAACAGCACATCACTGGCAGGGCCGGCATCACTTCCTGGGCGTGGCAGCGCGGACGATGCGCGGAATCCTGGTGGATCACGCCCGGCGGCGGCGCGCGCAGAAGCGAGGTGGCGGCCGGGCGCGCGTGTCGCTCGACGCGACCATGCTCGTCGCGGGTGACCTTCCGATCGCATTCGACGACCTGGACCGCGCACTCATCGACCTGGCGCGGTTGAGCGAACGGCAGTCTCGCGTGGTGGAGCTTCGCTACTTCGGGGGCCTCACCATCGAGGAGACCGGCGAGGTGCTCGGCGTCTCTTCGGTGACCGTCAAGCGGGATTGGGCGATCGCCCGCGCCTGGCTCTACCGGGAGCTTTCGGGAACGGATTCGCAGAGCGCGTAGGCGAATGCGAATTCAGCCGCCTCCCACTCGCAGTTCCGCGATCACACGCTCCAACTCGCGCGGTGCCGTGAGCTCTTCTCCGGTCAACGCGCCGTCGCGCTCCAGCGTTCGGTAGAGCTGGAGGCTCCGGCTCAGCCAATCGAGCGCCCGCGATCGCCATTGGCCGCGTGTGGCACCCGAGCCACGCGCGCGTGACAGCGCCAGGCACGCCTCGCCCGCTCCCCTGCCGCTGCGCGCCTGATAGATGCGAAACTCCGCGTTCCCCGTGTCCGCGGCTGCGAGCCGGGTGTATCGGCGAAACGCTTCGCCGAATCGGCGCTCGGCCGCCTGGTGGCGCTCGCCCTTCATGAGCATGGTGCCGATCTCGTAGTGACCTGCGGCCACATCAGCCTGCTGCAGGAAGTTGTCCGGGTCTGCTGCCGCCAGGTCCTCGGCGATCCTCATGCCGAGGTCGTAGATGACGAGCGCGGAATCGACGGCGCCCGCGTCCGCGAGGAACAGCGCGTGTGCGCCGTACACGATGGACAGGTCGCGCGTGGCGTCGGTGTTGTTGGGCTGCGTCGCGACGGCTTCGCGTGCGAGCGTCTCGGCGCGCCGGTAGTAGGCCTCGGCGGAATCGCGGTCGCCCTGCATCCCACGCAACTCGGCCATTTTCGTGCTTGCGATGAGCGCGCCGCGGCGCAGGTTTGGATTGGCGGGTTCCTTCCGGTACATGCGCTCGATCAGTGCGACGTAGGCAGAGCAATCCACGACTGCGCCGAGCGTGTCGGCCGCCGCCTGCTTCATGTTCACGATGCGTCCGTACGTCACGCAGAGATCGCTCTGGAACATGGCATCGCCGGGACGCCTGGCCAGCTCGGCGATGATGCCCCTGCGCGTCTCCTCGGTCTCGACGAGCGCCTCGCGCGGCCGACCCATCACGTTCAGGAGATCCGACCGCCGCTGGGACACGACGAATCGGTCATGCACGACCGACGAGGACTCCGGCTGGGCGAGCGAGACCTCGCGTAGCAGACCGAGTGCCTTGTCGTAGCTCTGCAGGGCCTCGGCGGATCGGCCGAGATTCGGGAACATGGGACGGCCCTGGACGTCGCCGACTTTGGCATAGGCCAGCGCCAGCTCGTGCTGCAGGGCTAGGTCCTCGCGAGATTCGCGGCTCAGCTTGTCGAGATAACGCAGCGCGTGCTCGACGAGCGTCTCGCGTGCCTTGGTCGAGCCCGGCAGATTGGCGATGGCATCGTGGATATCGAAAACCACGGCATGGGCCAACTCGCGCACGTCGTGGAAGCGACGATTGGCGCGATCGCGCTCCTGCCCCGCGACGCGCGCCTGCCATGCCGTCCCGGCGAGCCCGGCGACGAGCGATGCGGCGATGAGTGACGCCGCGATGATCGCGGCGCGGTGGCGCCGCGCGAAGCGCGACACGAGGTACGCCGTGGACCGGCCTCGTGCGAGGACCGGGAGGCCCTCCAGGTGACGTCGCACGTCCTGGGCCAACTGGTCGACCGAGGCGTAGCGGCGCGCGGGGTCCTTCTCGAGGGCCTTGAGCGCGACATAGTCGAGGTCACCGCTCAGGCGGCGTCGAAGTCGGCTCGTCGTGTCGCTCCGCTGGCGGGCGGCTTCGCCCTCGGGGGACTTGGCCGCGACCGTGCTCGGTGGCGGTGGGTCCACCGCGGTGATGACGCGCAGGATCTCCTCGGGCGTCCGGGTGTCGAAGCGCAGCGGACGCGAACCCGACAGCAGCTCGTAGAGGATGACGCCGAGCGAGTAGACGTCGCCGGCCACCGTGGCCGGCTCGCCACGGATCTGCTCGGGGCTCGCGTAGTCTGGCGTGAGCATGCGCTGCATCGGCGCCGTGACCGTGCCGGCGGGCATCCCCGCCTCAGGCGAGATGAGTTTCGCGATCCCGAAGTCCAGGAGCCGAGGCGATCCGTCATCGGTGACGAGGATGTTGTCGGACTTGAGGTCACGATGGACGACCAGCCGCTGGTGCGCGAACTGTACGGCGTCGCACACTGTGAGGAATAACGCGAGCCTCCCGTCCACGCCGAACCGGTGGTCGTCGCAATATGCGAGCAGCGGCTTCCCCGAGACATACTCCATCACCAGGTAGGGGCTGCCGTCCGGCGACGTGCCGCCGTCGATCAGGCGAGCGATGTGGGGATGCTCGAGCATGGCGAGGATCTGCCGCTCGGCCCGAAATCGCCTGAGGATCTCGTCGGAACGCATGCCGGGATCGATGAGCTTGATCGCGACTTCCTTGACGAAGCTCTCGTCGTCTCGCGTCGCGCGATAGACCACGCCCATGCCACCGCGGCCGATCTCCTCGACCAGCCGGTAGGACCCGCGCTTCTCGCCGGGCGAGACGCTCGGGACGAACGTCGCGACGGGCGGGGCGCCCAAGAACCCGGTGGACTCCC
Source organism: Candidatus Eiseniibacteriota bacterium (assembly GCA_023249845.1). GTDB lineage: Bacteria > Eisenbacteria > RBG-16-71-46 > RBG-16-71-46 > RBG-16-71-46 > JAIOPA01. Next base: position 11,919 of record JAHFBW010000008.1, on the reverse strand, counting down.
GGTAGGCGGTGAGGAGCGAGCGCAGCTCGCCGGCGAGGGCCGGATCGAATGCGCCGACGCGCGCAAGGAACGCTTCGCGAGCGGAAGGCTCAAGCTCCAGCGCCTCGTTGAAGAGCCCGTGGACGCGAGTCCAGGGCGCGGAGCCCTGGCTGGAGCTGTCCCCCGGGGCGGGCGGCGAGGAGTCCCCTCCGGGATCCCCTGGTGGCGGCACGGTCATCGGGCGGTTTCGTTCTCCCGGACGCGCGCGCGGACCAGGTTCGTCACCAGCTGTACTGGGATCTTCGTGCCGAACGGGAACTGGAGAGTGCTCGCGCTCGTCTGGTAGCGCTTCATCGCGGCCGCGTACTTGAGCTTCGCGCCTCCCATCACGAATAGGCTGACGTGCTTCGTGAACGCCGCGAAGTAGGTGAGCCGGCCATGGTGATGGTAGTAGGGCATCCTATAGCTCAGCTTCTCGATCGCCTCGGGCGCTGCGGCGCGGATCGCGCGCCGCAACTCACGCAGCATCGCGCGCGCGGGTCTGGGGGCGGCGGCGATGTAGGCGCTGACCTGGTCGCTGGCGGACTTTGGGGCTGGCATCCGACAAGCTTACCGCGTGAGGGCGGTGCGCTCTATCGAAGACCGGTTCCGCGGCGGCTTGAGTCGCGGAACCCCGCCCACCTGCCCGCTCACCACGCGCCCCGCATGACTTCTTCGAATCGCGGGTGCTCGCGGATCCGTTCCCAGAACGGGAAGCTGCGCGCCCACAAGATGAGCGGGTCCCTCCCCGCCACGGCCCGCTCGGTCCACTGAATCGCCTGCTCGAGCAGCCCGCAGGAGGCCGCCGTCACCGCCAACCAGCTTGGCGCGATGAACTCGTGGCGGGAGCGCGCCTCCAGTTCGTCATGGCACGCGCGAGCGAGTTCCGTGTGACTCGAGCGCCCGTACGTGCACCCCAGCAGCCCGAGCGCCCACTGATGCCGGCCGGACGCGCTGAACAGCGCGGGTGCCTCCTGGATCGCGCGCTCGTAATGGCCGGCCCAGGCGTGCGCTCGCATCACGTTCCAGTGGGAGTAAAAGGAATCGGGATCCAGTTCGAGCGAACGCTCGGCCTCAGCGATGGACTCCTCGTGCAAGCCGGCGACGCCGAGCACCTGGGAGCACATCCCGCCCACCCAGGCGTTCAGCGGGTCATCCTCGACCGAGCGGCGGACTTCCGCCAGGCCCTCCTCCTCTGACAGCGCGCCGCGAACGGCTCGCCACAGCGCGCGCTGCGCCCGCGCACGGGAGTTGCGAGGTTCAGCTGCTAGCGCGCGCTCGTAGAGCTCGTCAGACTTGGCATAGTTGTGTTCGTAAACCTCTTCGATGGACGCCAGCGTCACCCATGCCTCGGCCAGCCCAGGATCGAGCCGGAGCGCACGTTCGGCCAGGTCCCTTGCCTTCGGCATCTCCACGTTCGGCGGTGCGACGCCGAAGATGCCCAGCAGCCGGTACGAATCCGCTAGCCAGGCCAGCGCCTCGGCGTAACCCGGATCGAGCGCCACCGCCCGTTCGAAGCAGGCGATGGCCTGCGGGATGAAGCGACCGCGCTTGGATTGGAGCGCGCGACCGCGAAGTAGCAACTCGTAAGCTTCGAGATCGCGCGTTCCGCTGCGCGCCCTGCTCCGATCCGACTCAGCCCCCATCGTTCCACGCAGACGCGAGGCGATGGCGTTGGCGATCTCATCCTGCACCGCGAACACGTCGGTCAACTCGCGGTCGTAGCGCTGGGACCAGAGCTGGTAGCCGTCCGCGGCGTTCACCATCTGCACGGTGATCCGTAGGTGCGAGCCGGAGCGGCGAACGGTGCCCTCGATGACGGTGGCGACATCGAGACGCTCGCCCACCAGGCGCAAGTCCTCCCGCCGCCCCTTGAACGCAAAACACGATGTGCGAGCCGCGACGCGGAGGCCTTCGACCTGTGCCAGTGCGTTCAAGATCTCGTCGGTGACCCCGTCGGCGAAATACTCGTCGTCCGGGCCACTCTGGTTCTCGAATGGGAGCACCGCGATGGACTTCTCGCGCGTGGCATCCGCCTGCCGCCCGCCCGAGGCGATGTCCTCCAACTCGAGCCGCACGTCGCGGATGTCCCGCGGGCGCGCCTCCGCCTCCTTCTTGAGGCAGCGGCGCAGGATCTCCCGCACGCGAGGCGGAGCGCCCGCCGGCAGCACCGACCAGTCGGGCTCGCGCTCGAGGATGCGCGCGATCAGGTCGGACACCGTGGCGCCGGTGAATGCCGGCCGTCCGGCGTACGCCTCGAACACCAGGCAGCCGAACGGCCACACGTCGCTGCGCCGGTCCACGGGCAAGCCGCGCGCCTGCTCCGGGCTCATGTAGGCCGCGGTGCCGAGGATGACGCCGGGCACGGTGGCCGCCGGCTGGACCGCGATGGTCGGTGATTCCGAGAGATCGCCGATGACGGTCGGGCCCTGGTCGGCCTTCGCGAGTCCGAAGTCGAGCACCTTCACGGTCCCAGAGCCCGCGATCATCACATTGCCGGGCTTCAGGTCCCGATGCACGACGCCCCGCTCGTGCGCCGCTTCGATCGCGGCTGCGACCTGGATCGCCAGCGCCAGCGCCTCGCGCGGAGGCAGCGGCCCGCGCTTGAGGCGTTCAGCGAGCGTGTCGCCATGGACCAGCTCGAGCACGAGATGCGGGACCTCGCCGGCTTCCTCCAAGCCGTAGATCGCCGCGATGTTCGGGTGGTTCAAGGCGGCGAGCGTCTGCGCCTCGCGCCGAAAGCGCGCCAGCCGCTCCGGATCGCGCGAGAACTCCGCGGTGAGCGACTTGATCGCCACCTCCCGGCCAAGCCGCATGTCGCGCGCCCGATACACCTCGCCCATGCCGCCGCGTCCGAGCGGGGCGACGATCTCGTAGGGGCCGAGGTGAGAGCCTGGAGCGAGCGGCATCCGTGGAATCTACTCCAAGCCGATGGGGCTGTCGGCCGGTCGGCTCGGTGCTACGCTCCAACCGATTCGAGCGTCAGCCGGATCCCAGGGAGGGGACATGGCCCGATTCGTGACACGGCGCGGTTCGAGATTCGTGTTCACGATACTGGCGCTGGCGGTTGGCTGTGCACGGCCGGCGGCGCGGCTCGAGCCCGCCGAGACATTCCACTGGGTGACGCAGCCAATCGCGTTCTCGCCGCCTGCCGGGAATTGGCGCCGCGAAGGCGACAATGGTGGCGGCTTGCTGGGCGTGCGATTCATCCTCACCGGCGGCGGTGGCCAGTGCATCAGCGTGTATGCGCATCGGATGCTGGCCGAAAGAAGTCGCCGGGAAAAGATCGCCCGGTTGATCGTGCGGCGTGACTCGCTCTCCCGCCACGAGCAGTTTCACGAGCTGTCCCTCGCCCGGTCGCGCTCGGACGACGCGGTGTCTGAGCGCGAGGCCGGTATGGCACGTGACGTGAACGCCGCCATTGACCGCGCCATGAGCGACGTCGCGGCCGATCAGCCGGGGTTCGTCGCCGCCGATCTCGACGCCGCCCTGCGTGCGGCGGACGCGTACACGCCCACGCTCGAGGAGCTGCTGCCGCGCATAAGGCTCCGGCCCGACACGATGCAGGAGCCCGACCGCTGGCGCATCGGCTACGAACACGACACGACGCTCGCCGGCCAGCGCGCGTTCGCGAGCGAGGACACGCTCATCACGCCCGAGCGGCCGCTGCTCTACCACGAGCTCCTCTGGGTGGTGAACGGCTGCGCATTCAAGGCGGTCTATCAGGGTACCGAGAAGAACCTCGGGACGTTCGAGCGCATGGTGGACTCGATCCGATTCCCGGAGCAGGCGGATGACGTCACGAAGTGACGCCAAGTTCGGCATCGTGCTCGCGCTGGCGCTCGGGCTCGCGTCGAACTGCGCGAGGCCCGTCCCCCATGAGGTCGAGGTTGGTCACCATCGTGTCCGATTCGTGCTGCCGGTGGGCTGGGAGCACCTCGACCACGGCCGGCAACAGCTTTTCCGGCAGGGGGAAGCGCAGATCCCGTTGGTGGATCTGGGGCCCGCCACCCGCGAGGGAATGTTGCACGAGTTGCATGCGGCGCGGAACCTGTGGCTCGCGGGGCGGCGCCGGGACGCGTTCGAGCGGGTCCGCGAACTGCGTTCCCCCGCGCTTCGGTTCGCCCCATGGCAGCGGCGCCTGGAGTTCTGGACGCCCTGGACCGATGCGACGTACTCACCGGAGACTGCCGACAGCGCGGCGATCGGGCCCGCGTTCGACGCGCTGATCCAGAGCACGCACGCTCTGCCGGACGAGACGCCCGACCTCCTGCTCGCCTACGTTGATGCGCTCACGACGGATCGACTCGGCCGCGAGGTGCACTCCCGGAAACGCGTCACCCTCCACGACTCCGACTGGATGGACGTGGAAACGTGGAGCCGCGTCAGCCACATGAGTCGCTCGCGCACCGCGTTCGTCGTGAACGACGGCTATCTGCTGGTGCTCGCGATGGACCGCGGCCTTTACGAGCAGACCAGGCCCGCGTTCGAACAGCTGCTGGCGTCGCTCGTGGTGAGCTCCACGACGCGTTGAGCGCCTGGTCAGCGCACGTCGCGCGAGAAGCGCAGGACCACCTGTGGCTCGGTGCGTGCCCGATCCCCCGCGGCCCATGCATGGTCGCGGTCCAGCACGAACAGGCTGCGCAGGAGTTCGCCCGGCTGGACGTGCTCGGTCACCCACGATTCGCCGCCGTCATCGGTGCGCAGCACCACGGACTCGGCGACATCCGCGTAGTAGCCGGCGGCCCAGCCGTGCTCGGAATCGGCGAACTGGATGGCGCTGAGCGCTAGCCGGTCAGGCTCGACCCCCAACTCGGGCACGATATCGCGTGGGCGACGTGGCTCGCCCTTCGGGATCACGCGGACCACGGGAACGCCGTTGTCTTCGAGCTGCCATGATGTGCCGCCGTCCCGAGTGCGGAAGATGTTCCCCCGCTCGCCGGCCAGCCAGCCGTTCCGGGCGTCCACGAACGTCACGTCCCACAGCGTCGGACGTTCGCCTTGACGGAGCGGCAGGGGAACCTGCTCCCAATGGGAGCCGCCGTCCTCGGTCCTCGCCAGCGTGCCGCCGTGACTCACGAGCCATCCCCGGGACTCGTCCACGAAGTGGATGGCGTTCGCCACCAGGTATCCGTTCTCCGACGCGCTGATGAATCGTGTGCGCCACGACTCGCCTCCGTCCTCGGTATGGAGCACGCGAGTGCCTGCGGCCCAACCCGTCCAGCGGTCCAGGAACTGAATATCGAACAGCGTGCCGGAGCGGATCCCGGGAATGCCGGCGGGGCGCCAGCGCGTACCTCCGTCGTCGGTCACGAGCACCTCGCCGTACGCAACGGTGACGCAGCCCCGTAGCGAATCACGGAACTGGACTCGCCCGAGCGCGGCGCCCTTCTCGCTTCCGAGGAGCCCGCTCTCGAATCGCCATGTGCGGCCTCCGTCGCGCGTGCGGCCGACGATGCCACCCTCGATCGCCCAGCCGCCGCCGGTCAGCCAGCCATTGAGCGAGTCGCTGAACCACAGACCCGTGAAATCGGCATCGGTCGGTACCTGGATGGCTTGCCATGGCGAAACAGGCCTTCGAGCACATCCGACGACGAGGAACGAGACCGCAGCGACCATCGCGATCACGCGTGCGTGTACCGGGGCCCGGAGAGTATTCACTTGAGGCCTCCCTGCCGTCGTGCGACGTCCGCGGGCAATCTACCTCACCGCTCCGACCGCGCGCATCGCCCCGACCGCCGCTCGAGGGGCCGCCGTGTCCCACGGCCTAGGGGGCGTGAGCGGCCCCGTTTCGTGGGGCACATCGCGTTGGGTAGGCTCGCCGGAGACGCGCGTACGCCGCCGCATGACGCAAACGACCGAATGCAGCCGAGTCTCGCTGCCGGTCTCGAGTGGACCGCACTTCATCTGTTCGGGAGGGCCGCCGTGTTCCGCAAGATCCTGCTCGCGCTCGTGGGAATCCTCGTTCTGGTGCTGGTGACGTTCGCGGTATTCGTGGCCACGCGCCAGAACCTCAAGTTCGACGCCCCCTACCCCGCGGTGACAGCGAGCACCGACACCGCGGTGGTGGCACGCGGCCACTACGTCATCCGAAACGTCGCGAACTGCGCCCAATGCCACGGCGACACCACGCAGTGGGTCGCGAACCAGGCGGGCGCGGATGTGCCGCTGAACGGAGGCTTCACGTGGGTCATTCCGCCGGGCTCGGTCCACGCTCGCAACCTCACGCCCGACCCCGAGACCGGGATCGGCAGGTTCACGGACGGCGCGGTCGCGCGCGCGCTGCGGCATGGAGTGGGTTCGAACGGAAGGGCGCTCCTCCCGTTCATGGAGATGCAGGGCCTCTCGGACGAGGATCTGCTCGCCGTGGTGTCCTACCTCCGCTCCCAGCCCCCGGTGCACAACCTCGTGCCGGCCCACTCGTTCACGCTGCTCGGCAACCTCCTCAAGGCGACGATGCTCGCGAATCCCGTGGGCCCATCGGAGACGCCGCCCCAGCGGAGCCCACATGGGGCCAACGTCGAGAACGGACACTACCTCGCGGAAAAGGTCGCCCTGTGCTGGGCGTGCCACACGCAACGAGACGAGAAGACGGGCGCACTGGTCGGCCCGCGCTTCGGTGGGGCCACGAACTTCGTCGAGCCGAGCTACCCCAAGCACACGTGGTCGCCGCCGAACATCACGAGCGATGCGGCGACGGGAAAGCTTGGCAGTATGAGCGCTGACGACTTCGTGGCGCGATTCCGGCTCGGGCGCATCCAGCCGGGCTCGCCGATGCCGTGGCAGGGGTTCTCGCGCATGACCGACGACGACCTGCGCGCGATCTACCTCTACCTGAAGAGCGTGCCGCCGGTGAAGCGGGACGTGGGCCCGCCCATGGTGGACGTGAAGTAGGCGGGCGTGAGGCGGAAACCGCCAGGCTCTGCCTGAGAACTCGGCACGCGGGGAGTTCTCTGACAGAGGCTAGCGGGGACCATTCATGAGCTGCGTCGCGAGAATACGTCCAGGGCGCGCCAGACAAGGAGCAGAGCCCGGTCGCGACGCAGTCGTGTCTGGACGACACGTCGAGGAGTGACCGGGCTCCGCGACGCCGGATGGTGCGGTCTGGGCGTGTTCGCAGCAGCAGCTCATGAATAGTCCCCGCTAGAGCGCTTCCGCCTTTCCGTTTCGGACACTGGTCTCGGCCAGTGTGCGCAGTTGCGCCTCGGCCATCCTGGACGCCTCCCGTTGACGCGCGCCCAGCACGGTCTGTCGCTCCCCCAGCTCGCGCTGGCGCTGACCGAGCGCTCGTTGGCGCTGGCCCAGCTCGCGCGCTTCAGACGAAAGCTCCTCGAGCTGGCGGCGCAGCTCAGCGGCCTCACGGCGAGCATCGGGATCGCGCGAGGCTTGAACCGCGGAGACTCGACCCTGCAATGCCCCCAGTCTGCCCTGGAGTGCTCCCAACTCGCCCTGCCGGCGGCCCAGTTCGCCCTGCTGGCGGCCGAGCTCGCCTTGCTGCTTCCCGAGTTCCGCCATGGGCTGGACGATGTCGTGCGCGCGGTGGATGACCGCCGGATCCCGCACCACGTATGACCGCTCGCCGACGGTGAACCACAGCATCTCGCGTCCGCTGGACTCGACTTCCTTCTGGAGCCGCCCGATGTCGGTCCACGCGGCGTCGTTCCACACGGAGCACGAAGTCTGGGAGTCACGTTCGATGAGCGCGTACTGGAACCCGGCGCGGCCATTGCTGTCACCCGTCCAGTAGCCGAAGCTCGCACCCCCGGCCAAGGCTGGCGAAGGGCCGACCAATGCCACGAGCACGGCAGCGGTGGAGGCCGGGAGGAGTCCGGGGCATCCACCAGTTCGAATCCGAAGTGCGTTCATCGGGAACCTCGCTGAGGATGGGTTCGTGATCGTCGCGACACCCAGGGCGCCGGCGTGCGAGCGCAGCGGGCCATCACATGTGCCTCTGGCTTGGACGAGGCTACGCGGGCCAGGGTTGGAGGCTGGCGCGGCGGGCCGTTCGGTTCGCTAGCGCCGGGTTGGCCATCGATCCGAGATGTCATGGCCCGAGTATGGCGACTCGAGCCGACTGGCGCTCGGCAACTCGGCCACGTTCATGGGCGTATTGGCTCGCAGGAGGTGACCTTGCCCGGCTCTCACGACGGTTCCGGCTCAGGAGTCTCACCGCGCGTCGGACGCGGACGAGTGCGCGCCGTTCGGCTGGCACTGGCGATGCTGATGGCCTCCTGGACCGCCCCTCCCGTGTTCTCGTCCGAGCCGCCAGAGCGCTCGTTCGAGCGATTCGCCGACTCGCTCATGACTGCGCAAATCGCCGAGTGGCACATCCCGGGCGCGGTACTCGCGGTGGTGCGCGACGGACGGGTGGCGTTCGCGCGTGGCTACGGCTTCGCGAATCTCGAGCGGCGGATCCCGGTGGACGCAGAGCGCACCATGTTCCGAGTCGCTTCCGTCTCCAAGCCATTCACCGCGACCGCCGCCCTGCAGCTTGTGGAGGCGGGAAGGCTGGGGCTCCATGACGACGTGAACCGCGTGCTACGTCGTTTCCAGGTACCTTCCACCATTGCACGGCCGGTCACGCTCTTCGACCTGCTCACGCACACGGCCGGATTCGACGAGAGCAACCTGGCGCGCAAGGCGTATCGGCCCGAGGACGTTCCACCTCTGTCGGACTACCTGGCGAGGCGGCTTCCGGCGCGCATCCGGGCCCCTGGGGACTGCATCGCGTACTCGAACCACGGCATGGCGCTGGCCGGGTACTTGGTCGAAGTGGCTGCGGGGACGCCCTTCGAGCGTTACATGAACGAACGCGTGTTCGTGCCTCTGGGAATGTCGCATAGCACCTTTGAGCTCGTCCCCGATTCGCTCGAGCTCGTGGCCGTGGGGTACGACGGGGAGCCGGCGCGGCGCGTTGCGGCCGACTACACGAGCACGCGACCCGCCTCGATGCTCTCCACCAGCGGGTCGGACGTCGCGCGCTTCATGATCGCCCAGCTGGACGGCGGGAGGTTCGAGGGCGCGCGTGTGCTCGACGACTCCAGCGTGGCCATGATGCAGCGGCGGCAGTTCACACAGGCCCCGGCGCTCGCGGGCGTGGGATTCGGACTGTGGGAGCGATTCCAGAATGGCGAGCGCGGCCTGTGGCACGACGGAGACGCCGCCGGCTTCGCGAGCCTCCTCTATCTGATCCCCCAGCGACACGTCGGATACTTCATGGCGTTCAACAGCCGGGCCGGGAACCGTGCGCGCCGAGAGATCCTCGCCGCGCTCCTCGATCGGGACTTCCCGTACACGCCCTCTCCGCCAAGACCTGCCTCGCCAGACGTCGCCGCCAGCGTCGCGTCACGCCTGGCGGGAACGTACGTGGACGCGCGATACGCGCATCGCACGCTCGAGAAGCTGGCCTCGCTCGCGCGCGTCGTCACGTTGCGCCGAAACGCCGATGGCTCCCTCGAGCTGACGGGCACGCGTTACGTCCCGGTGAGCGCGGACCTGTTGCGCGCCGCGGACGGCGAAGGCTCGCTTGCTTTTCGAACGGATCACGCGGGGCGCGTCACGCACCTGTTCGAGTCGAGGTCAATCTCCCGAACGCTCGAGCGCGTGCCGTGGCACGGCACGCTGGCCTTTCAGTTCGCCTGGCTCATCGCCTGCGTGAGCGTGTTCCTATGGAATGCGCTGTTGGCCGTGGTCGGTGTTTTCTCCCGACGTCGGCGCGCCTTCTCTTCGCAGGGTCGGGGAGGCGCGGTGCGTTGGGTACCCGGTCTCCTCTCCCTTGGATCCTGCTTGAACCTCGCATTCCTCGTCGGATTGGGGTTCGCCATCGCGGGATCGTTCGGCTCGCTCGAGTACGGCATCCCTGTGGTGCTTCGCGTCCTTCTCGCCGTCCCGCTCCTCACCACCTCACTCGCCATCGCATCGTTGTTCGCGTTCCCGAACGCGTGGAAGGGCAGCCAACGAAGCGGGCGGAGGGCTCGCCTGGCGATCACGATGGTCGCCGTGTTGGCGTTTGTTCCATGGCTCGCCTACTGGAATCTGATGGGATATAGATTCTAGGGCTGGCGCGCGGCTCGCAGGTCACACACCCATCGGTGAGCCGGTCGCGCCCCAAGTCCCCCTCCCCTCTCTGCCCGGCGACGGGGTAACATCAATTCGTCCCGGGGCGCGCCCTCCCGCCGTCGCGAGCCCTGGGTTCCGTCCCGTGGCCACACCGTCACTCTCCGTGGAGGAGTCCTCATGACCGCACGAACGCTCTCGTCCGTCGCCCGCTGGTTCGCCCTCGCCAGCCTCGTACTTGCTACCTCGGCGGCCGCCGCGACACCCGCCCCCGTGAAGCTCGCCTCGATCGACGCCATGCCACCGGCCGTTCAGAAGACGGTTCGCGCAGAAGCGACGGGCGCGACGATCCGAGGCATGTTCAAAGAGGTCGACGCCGATGGGAAGACGACGTACGAAGTGGAGATGAAAGTGCGCGGGATGAACAAGGACATCAGCGTCGGCGAGGACGGGACCATGCTCGTGAGCGAGCAGCAGATGACGCTGGCGGAGCTTCCTGAGGTCGTGCGTACGGGCGTGCTCAAGGCGGCTGGTAAGCGAAAGATCGCATTGATCGAGAGCGTCACGAAGCTGGGAACGCTTGCCTATTACGAAGCACACGTCCGGACCGGCAAGTCGCTCACCGAGATCGAGGTGGGGCTGGACGGCAAGGTCATGGAGTAGGCGCGGCGGAAGGGCTGGCGAGCAACCGGGGACCCGACAGGGTCACGCGAGTCCGCGCGCCAGGAACAGCTCCGAGAAGGCGTGCGTGAATGTGTACGCGCACGTCTCCCCGTCCGGCGTCAGAAGGACGCTGCGCGAGCACACGACACCGGTCCTATCCGCAGGCGAGTATTCTCGCCAGGGCGTTCGCTGCCCCGTCTCGACGTCGAGGCGGGATACATGCGCCGGCACCTCGCCGCGTCTCCACACGAAGATCGAGCGTCCATCCCCGGACCAGCGGATCGGCTCCTCTCCGGGAGCCAACGCGAACGAGGTGAGCTGTGCTCCGACCTCGAGCGCGTAGATCCCGAGGTCGTTCTCGCGAGTGATCGCAAACACTCGCTGGCCGTCGGGCGAGGCCGGCTTGGCGATCGCCCCGGTCGGGAAGCCGGTGCCTTCAGGCGTCACCGCCCGCGCCGCGCCGCCGGAGGCCGGGACGATGTAGAGCCTCACACCGGCGCCCGGCGCGTTGCCCAGGAATACGATGCGCTCCCCGTCCGGATGCCAGCTCATGAGGTGCATGGGTGTGAGCGGCGCCAGATCCAGGATGCGGGGCGTTCCGGCCCCGCGCGGCAGGATACGCAGTTCGCTGTTGTGGATGTTGATCACCCGGCGGCCGTCCGGCGACAGCTCGCGCGCGTAGCCGGGGCCAAGCCGGACCGGCGGTGACCCGTCGGTCGCGCCCACGTAGGTGTAGAGCTCCCCGTCGTTCGCAACTCCCTGCTCGTCGTAGAGCAGCGTTCGACCGTCGTCCGAGAGGTCTTTACCCAGCGCGAAGTCGAACTGGCCGAGCGGCGTGTCGCGCTCCTGGCCCGGGCGCGAGCAGGCGATCGAGTAGGTGTTCGTGGCGCGACAGAGCAGCATGTCGCCGGACGGCGACACGTCGTTGAGCGTGACGTAGCCACCCATGAAGCGGGTGACATGCCGTCGCCGGCCTTCGAGATCCACCGCCTCGAGCGTGGCGCCGTCCGGCGCCTTGGATTGCACGAAGTAGAGCTCACGCCCGTCCGGCTTCCACGCGAGTCCGCCATGCCAGAAGCCCAAGGCGGTGCTCATCCGGCTGGCACCGTTCGCATCCACGACCCGGAGCGCGCTGCCGTGACCGATGCCGGTCATGTCGATGAACGCGACGTGGCGGCCATC
>JAHFBW010000176.1 GCA_023249845.1 Candidatus Eiseniibacteriota bacterium | reverse complement strand
CATCGACGTGGAAGATGTAGATACCGCTGCCGATCGGCAGGCCGCGCTCGCTGTTCAGGTCCCACGTGGCCTGTGAGGTGTTGTCGTTCTTCTCAATCACGCGCACGAGATCGCCCGCCAGATTGAACAGGCGGATGGTGCAGCGGGCGGGCAAGTGCGTGAACTTGAGCACGCGGTTGAATCGGTTGAGCTCGTAGGTCGAATGCGCGAAGTAAGGGTTCGGCACCGCCCGGATGCGGCCCAGCTCGCCCTTCGCCAGCGACGTGTTGAGCGGATCTGCTGCGGTGGTGCTGAACGCGTAGAGGTCGTAGCGGTTGGACGGGATGCTGGTCGTGAACAGCAGCTTGTCGCCGTTCGCCGGCGAGGCGCCCGCCGACAGCGCATAGGGCCACACCGCGTAACGCGCGTCGAGGTTGCCTGCAAGGACATCCTGCAGCCCGGGATCGGTGAAGTAGCTCGGATCCGGCGTGGTGTCACCGAAGTACGGCTTATCGAGCACCCAGACGATCTCGCGACCACCATTGCCGGAGGTGTTGGGGTCCCATTGGCCGTTCTGGTTCGCGGACGGCGGAGGACCGGCGTTCTCGAGGAATGCCGCGTTCAGCTGCACGTTGGCGTCGGTGTCCCACACCTGGAACGGCACTGGAACGTAGTCCTGGATGAAGTAGACACGGTTGCCGCCGCTGTCGAGCGTCCGCAGGTAACGGTAGGCATACTGGCCCGTTGGACCGCCGGTGAAGCGAAGCTCACAGTTGTGCGTGTTGGTGGAGTGGCTCGCGATGGACGAGCCGAACAGATCGAACGCGTAGTCGGCGCCGCCGCTGAAGAATCGAAGGCCCACGTCCACGCCGTCGATGGGCTGCGTCCCGGTGGTCTCGTAGGTCACCCGCGCAAGCTCGCCGAGCGGGAAGCTCACGACCTTGACCTGGATGCCGTCCACGACCGGGTAGTTATCGTCCCCACTCACGTTCGGCCAGTTGTTGATGACCGTGTCCGTGACGGCGCCCGCCGTGCGTGTGACGTACCACACGGTGCTGGCGCCCGCGGGCTTGAACCCGAGCTGGTAGTTGGCGTTCAGCATGGACGCAGGGTCCAGCACGCCCACGGTCACGACATCGGTTCCCATCGAGGTGCCCGGAGGTGCCGCTGCGTCCTGTGTGTGGCCCACGGCCGAGATGCCCGTGGTGGAAAGGTCCACGCCCGCAGCCGGCGTCTGCGGCACGACCCGGATCGGCACGAACGGAGATTCCAGCACTTGCTGGAACTGCCCGATGCCGACGGCATACGCGGTGACGGAGTAGAAGTACGCGGAGCCCGAGTTGAGCGGTCCACCGCGCACCTTGTCCTCGGTGAGGCCGATGGAGTACTTGACGCCGGCGTCGGTGCCGAACGCCTTCACCTTCTGAAGCGGCACGGGCGACGAAGGATCGCACTCCACGTCGAGCACGGTCTGGATGCCGTCCACACGGTCGTACGTCGCAACGCGCGTCCACGGGCCGGCGATCGATGCGCCCTGGTACACGTTGTAGCCCTGCCACGTGTAGGGCGGCTGGTCGTAACTCTCGGAACCCGTGTCCCAGCGGATGAACACCTCGCCGTCTCGCGGCGTGATGTTCGCGACCGGCCCGTTCGGTGGGCTCGCAAGGTTGAAGCTCGCGTCGTAGGCGGCCTGCACGGCGGCGTCAAAGCACTTCATGAGCGCCACGCTCGCGAGGCGTGAGGAGCCCTGCGCCACGACGATGCCCACCACGACCTCTTGGGTCTCGCCCGGAGCCATGGTGAACGGGCCGCTCGACAGCATGAGGCGGCGGTCGGAGGGCGAGGAATCCAGCCAGCCCGTATTCGTGACCGGGTCGCCCGAGACGTTGAACTTGGTTGGCAGGCCGGTGACGGCGTTGATGAGCGGCGTGCCGTCGCCGTTCAGACCTTGCATGTAGTTGTACGTCTCGACGGAGTCCTGCGGACCACCGCCGTTCGGGTACTTGTTGAACGAGGCGAGTCCTAAAGGCGTTCCGGCCACGAGCGGACCCTGCAGGAAGTCGTAGCCGACGCACGGTGTCTGCGTCCCGTACTGCTCGTCGTTGTTCGTGGCGTTGTAGACGTAGCCCACCGACAGCACGGTGTCGCAGCCGACCAAGTCGTCCGTGAAGCCGCCGAGGTCGGGGTCCGACCACTGTGACACGTATGCGTTCGAGATTGTGCTTCCCCCGCGGTTGATGATCTTGTACTTCAGGAACACCGTATTGCCGAGCGGACCCTGCCGGCTGAACGCGAACGTGGTCTGCTGGATCTCGACGCCCAGCGGACGCGCGCTGCTCGCACCGTTGTGATCGGCGCCCTTGCCGAGGTCGTTGTAGACGCTCCACAGCATCTGGTCGCCGATGATGCTGAGCGTGCCGTCCGAGTTCACGCTCACCGCCGGCGCACCACGCGGCACCGCGCCGGCGACATAGTCCGCCAGCACGGCGTCACGGGTGGCCACGTCAATGGCGCCGTTCGCGTCGAGGTAGACGCGGTTCAGCTTGTAGACTTTGAGCGCCGCATTGTCGGCCTCCGGGACTCCGCCCGGAGCCGCGCCCGGGCGATAGTCGTCGCTGTACTCGGCCACCGAGGCCCGTACATTGCCGCCCACCAGCGCTCCCATCCACAACCCGGCGGCGAACACCGCGGTCTTACCGGTGCCCTTCGGGAACTCCAGGCCCGCCGCGCCGTTCTCGGTGTCGTACGCGAACGAGCCGGTGTTCTTGACCACCATCGAGATGTTGTTGATGTCGATGCGCTGGCTCGCATCCTCGGGATTCGTGCGAGCCGGCCGCGCCCGCCGCTTCGGCGTCGCCGTGGTAGCCGCAGCCACCAGACTCGCCGAGAGCAGCAGAAGCAGCACGATCGGGATGATGCGGTGAGCCTTCATGCGGACTCCTCCGTGTCTCATGGGTCGATCGTGTCCTAGAAGTCGGTCCGCACGCCGAAACGGATCGTGCGCGGGAAGCTGAACAGATTCGAGCCCTGCGTGGCCAGCGCGTAGGCCTTCTCGGGGTCGATACCCTGTGCGCGCAACCCGTCGGCGACGGCGCGGCCGGACTCAGTGTTCAAGTAGCCGGTCGTGTACGGCGAACCCGTACCCTGGTAGACGAGCAACGAGTTATTCGTGTCGAACGCGTTCAGCACCCACACGAACGCGCTCATCCGCGCGCCGCTCCAGCGCATCGCCTTCGAGACCTTGAAGTCCAGTGTCTGGGTGGCCGGTGACGTGCGGGAGTTGAGCGATCCGGTGGGCTGCTGCGCGATATTCAACTGCGTCACCTCGTCGGAGACGTTTGTCGCGGTGTACGGCGTTCCCGTGGCGACGTTGTAGAGCATGTTCACGTCCACGTCACCGAGCGGCAGGAAGTTGCGCCACTTGGGCCCTTCCTCCTTGGCCCACGACAGCCCCAGGTTCACCGAAAGCTTGTGGCGCTGATCGAAGTCGAGCGGCGAGGTCTGGTGCGGAACCTGGCTCGCCGTCCACGCGATGTTGCGCTGCGTGTTCGACACCGAGCCCGTGCCCTTCGCGAACGACAAGCTGTAGGAGACGCTGCCATTGATGTGATTCACGCGGCGCATCGTGAACCCGAGGTCGATGCCCTTGAGCGTCGCGAAGTCCTTGTTGCGGAACGACGCGAAGCTGTACGGCTTGGAGGGTATGTTCTCGACCTGGACGAGGTCCCGTACGTCTTTGTAGTAGACCGAAATGTCCATCTTCGAAAACTCGTTCAGCTGGTGCGCGATGCCCACCTCGTACGCCGTGGTCATCTCGGGCTTCAGATTCGGGTTGCCGAACGGCACGTAGTAGCCGCCCTTGCGGACCTTGTAGTCGAGGAAGCGGTAGGAGACGTAGAGATCCTGCAAGTTCGGCTGCTGGTAGAACTGTCCCCAGTTCACGTGCAGCACGGTCTCGTTCGTGACCGGGAATCCGATGCCGATGCGCGGGCTCACGCGGTTGTAGGTCTTGGCATCCGTGAGGTCGGCTTCCGTGAGCACGTTGTCGGACCCGAGCGGAAGGTCCTCGCTCTTGAGCGCCTTCGCATTGACGTTCAAGTAGTCGTACCGGACACCGATGTTCGCGACCAGCCCACTGCGCTCGTAACGGTCCTGGACGTACGCGGAAGCGGTCTTCGGCTCACGCGCGCCATCCAGTGGGCCCAATTGGCCCTCGTTCCCCAACTCGTCGAAGCCGTAGGCGTCGATGTCGAGCTGGCCGGGGGTGAAGTTGGACGGGAAGTAGTTCTGGTAGAAGCGCAGCTTGTGCTGATCCGCCTGCGCGCCAAACTTGAGCTGGTGGTAGGCGTTCCACTGCGACGTGAGATCGCCACGAACGGCGAGGTACTGCGACTGCCGGCGCAGGTAGTCGTCCCACAGCGCTCCCGTGCTACCGGGAATGGCGAGCACGCGCGCGGCAAGTGAGTCCGAGAGCGCGTCTCCCGGCGTGCCGCCCAAGCCCGGATAGAACCACGGAATGTCCTCGCGGAGCTGCGGGTTCGGCACGCTGGAGTAACCGCGCAGGTCGTCGAAGTAGAAACCATCGCCGCGCTTGCGCTCGGTCTTGAAGAACGTGGCACCCACGCCCCAGAACGTGCGTGCGTTCAACTTGTGGTTGAACTGACCCGAGTAGGACTCGTTCTTGTCCTCGTAGCGCGGGGTGTGCGCGAGGTTGAAGCGGAAGCTGTTGCGGTACTCGCTCCAATCGTCCTGCGAGTTCAACAGTCCGAACTTGAGGTCCGCGGACTGGCCGACTGCCAACGTGAGCTTGCCCTGGCCCGTCCACCCGCCGAGCGAGTTGCTCGGGAGCGGCGTGGCGTAGTTGGCCCGCGGGGCGCGATCGAACTGCCAGCGGCGTTGACCACTCACGTAGAACGACCCCCACTCCTTGCCGGGCGCCAGCGGCCCACCGAACGCCGCATCGTAGAGGTTGTAGTCGTAGACACGCGAGTTCAAGAACTTGTCGCCAACGCCGTTGACGTTGTCCGTCACTGCCTCGAGCGAACCCGAGTAGCGGTCGCCGCCCTCCTTCGTGACCACGTTCACGACGCCCGACATGATGCGGCCGTACTCGGCGTTGAATCCGCCGTTCAGGAGCACGACCTCCTCGATGGCGTTGTTGTTGATGGACGTGGTCGAGTTTCCCGTCAGCGGATCCTGCTGCGAGAAGCCGTCCACGAAATACGCGGTCTCGTTCGGACGCCCGCCGCGCAGGATGAGCGTATTGCTGTTCGTGGACTCGCGGTCGATCTGCCGCGCGAAGTTCACGACGCCGGCCTGCTGCGCCACCGCCTCGCGGTAGCCGCGGGTGGGCAGCTTCTGGATGTCGGCGCCGCTGATGAACCGCGTGGTGCCCGTGGCGTCACGCTGCAGCAGCGGCCGCTCGGCGTTCACAACGACCTCGTTCATCTGCACGGCTTCGGTCTTGAGCGTGGCGTTCACGGTGGTGGAGAAGTCCGGCGTGATCTCCACGTTCTCCGCGACGTACGCCGCGTAGCCGATCAAGTTCATGCGCACCGTGTACCGGCCGGCCGAGATGCCGATGATGAAGTACTCGCCCAGGTCATCCGTGATGCCGCCCAGGCGCTGCCCCTCGACGCGGATGTTGACGCCCGCGAGCGGCTGCTTCTTGTCGTCCACGACCTTGCCGGTGAGCTTCCCGGTGGTCCCGGCGAACGCCGGCAATGCGAGCACGAGGGCCACCGCGACTGCGGTGATCCGCCGGGCCCACGGGATGGAGCGGGGCATGGCGATGTCTCCTTTCGGGCGGGTCGGTCCGGGTCCGGGCCCCAAGGGCCCGGGGGTCGGGGACAGGCGGCGGCTTCGGCTCACGGCCAAGGCGTAATCTGGCAACGACGCGTGCATCTCGCGGTGCATGACGAACCTCCAGTTCCCCGGTGCGGTGCAGAAGGGGGAACAACCTTCCCTGGCGCTGTGAGGCCGTTCTGGGGCGATGCCTTGTGCTGGACCCTAGGTCCAGAACTTGGCAACTGTCAACGCCAGATGGCCGAGTGCCCATCCCGGTGGACCGAACTCACGGGACGTTCGTGGAAGTCGGTTGCGCATTGCGATGCGAGTCGCAGAGGCGCGATTCACGCGCTCGTCGGTTGGCGGCAACACCGATGCCGCGCCAGCAAGCGCTTCACACCCGTTCGCGGCCGTGCCAGACCCGCTCTCGGGCCCACGCGTCAGTCTCTAGGCAGAGAACGAACGCGGCAAAACGCACCGGGGGCGCCACGATCAGCGCCCCCGGTGCGGTGCGGCTTGCTACGAGACTAGAACGAGTACGTCGCCGAGACGCGCGGGAACGGATCCGAGCCGAGGCCGTTGTTCCACACGGCGCTGACCGGGTTGTTCCAGAAACCGCTCGTGAGCGTCGCGTCCAGCATGAGCGAGCCGACCTTCGTGCCGGCGCCCATGTTGTAGCTGAAGGCGTGCGTCTTGTTCGTGATCGTCACGACCGGAGCGCCCGTCTCCTGCTTCAGCGAGTACAGCACCGCGTTCTGAGCTCCGAAGCGCAGCGTGAGCCACGAGTTCACGTGCGTCTCGAGGGCCATGAACGCGTTCGGGTAGTAAGTCTCGGTGATCTCCTGCTTCGGGTTCGCGCCGACCGTGGATTCGAGCTTGTTGCCCACGATCTGCCCGCCGAGCACGAACAGGTCGTCCGAGCCGATGGACCAGTTGCCCGCGATGCCGGCCTGCCAGCCCGAGAGCTTCGCATCCGTGCGCACGGCCGGAACCGCCGCATCCAACGAGGACAGATCGAACGAGTAGAGCTTCACGACCGGCATCCACATCATGTTGCCGCTCGACTTCATCATGGCGCGGCCCGCGATCTGGTACGTCGTGCCGCCATCGTCGGCAGCCGCGTCCGGCGTCGCGAGGTTCGAGCCCTTGAAACCGCGATTCTGGAACAGCGCGGAGAGCTCGACATCGGTGTTCTCGTTCATGTTGAAACCGAAGCCGGCGCCGATGCCCCAGATGTTGCGGCCGAGCGTGCCGTTGCCTTCCGCCGTGCCGGCCGTCACCTCACGCGAGATGAACGAACGGTTGAGACGGAGGCCCAGGCTCCCGCTTCCCATCTTCTGGCCCCACATGAGGTCCA
>JAHFBW010000175.1 GCA_023249845.1 Candidatus Eiseniibacteriota bacterium | reverse complement strand
CGTGTCACGACGCCGCGCGCGCTCACGGCCGCGAATGTCGCAGCGGGCAGTTCGGCCCGCAGGGCGAGGGTGGCCTCGGTCGTGCGCATGGCGCCCGGTCCGGAGACGAACACCAGCACGAGGTCGGGCTTCGTTTCACCGAGCTGCGCGCGCAGCTCGCGCGCGACCTGCGCCGCGGCGGCCGCCGGCGCGTCGAGCCGCGACGCCGCGCTGGCCCAGCGCATTCGGCTCGCGATCTCGGTGGGGCTCATGGTGCGCTCCCGGGCCGTGGTCAGGCGCCGCGCAGGATCTCGCGCGCGATCACCATGCGCTGGATCTCGCTCGTGCCCTCGCCGATCTCCATGAGCTTCACGTCGCGGTGCATGCGCTCCACGGGCACGTCGCGGCAGTAGCCGATGCCGCCGTGGATCTGGATGGCCTTGTCGGTCACCCAGTTGCCGATCTCGCTCGCGAACAGCTTGGCCATGGAGGCTTCCTTCGTGTACTCGAGCCCCGCGTCGCGCAGCATCGCGGCGTGGTACACGAGGTGTCGCGCGGCCTCGATCTTGGTGGCCATGTCGGCGAGCATGAACTGAATGCCCTGGAAGTTGGCGATGGCCTGGCCGAACTGGTGGCGCACTTTGGAGTACTGAACGGCGTGTTCGAAGGCTCCCTGCGCCACGCCCAGTGCCAACGCGCCGATGGAGATGCGTCCGCCGGTGAGCGTGCGCATGAACGTCTTGAAACCGCCGGTGGGCTCGCCGAGCATCTGGTCGGCGGCGACGATGCAGTCCTCGAACACCACCTCCACGGTGTCCGAGCCACGCAGCCCCATCTTCTTCTCTTTCTTGCCAACGCGGAATCCCGGCGTGGCGGTGTCCATGATGAACGCCGAGATGCCGTTCGCACCCTGCGAGGCATCAGTCACCGCCGTGAACGTGATGTACTTCGCATAGCTCGCGTTCGTGATGTAGATCTTGGAGCCGTTCACGCGATAGGAGTCGCCGTGCTTGACCGCGCGCGTCTGCGTGCCGGCGGCGTCCGAACCGGCGTTGGGTTCGGTGAGGCCGAACGCCCCGAGCGCCTCGCCGCGCGCCATGGGTACCAGGAAACGCAGCTTCTGCTCCTCGGTTCCCGAGCCATAGACCGGCCCGCAACCCAGTGAGACGTGGGCCGCGAGTGTGATCGCGGTGGAAGCGCATACGCGCGCCACTTCCTCCACGGCGATGGCGTAGGACAGCATGTCCATGCCAGCGCCGCCGTATTTCTCGGGGTAAGGCAGGCCGAGGAGTCCCAGCTCGGCCATCTGCTTCACGGCTTCGTGCGGGAAGGTCTCGGTCTCGTCGAGTTCGCGGGCGCGTGGCGCCACCACGTCCTCGGAGAAACGGCGGACCATGTCACGGACCTGGAGGTGTTCTTCCTTCAACATCAGCATGGACGGAGGCTCCGGAGAGCGCGCCGGAACGTGACGACTCGGCGCGTCGGGCGACTGGGCATGAAAGCCGGGGAAGTGGCACGAACACTACCCAAAGGCCGCGGTCGAGGCGAATCGGCGCAGCCGACGAGTTGAAGCTCGCGACCGTTGCGGCAGGGGGCTCGCGCCGGCCGATCGGGCCCCGGCGAAAGGGCGAGTTCAGCCGATGGCCCGGCGCCGCGACCGGGTCAAGGGATCGAGTCGAGCCTCGCCTGGAGGTCGGCCTCGCGCGCCGAAGCCTTGAACGCGCGATTCACTGCGCGCGAGCCGGGGATCTCCGAGCGCGCGATCGCCGAGTCGCGTTGCGCCTCGGTCATGGTGCTCGCCGGCATGTCGCCTGAGAACTGCGCGCCGCAGCCGAGCATTGCGATCGCCAGCGCCAGCAGGATCAGGACGGGAACGGCGGCGCGTCGTCGCTTCATGGCACCACCTCCGCGCCGGCCGGATCCATCCGGGTGGCCGGGGTGAGATCGGCGCGATCGTCCGACGTGAGGTCGCCACTCGCGCGGTGGAGCGCCTCGAGCGCGGCGCGCGCCACAACGCGCCCCGCGTCAGCCCACGGGTAGGCGTAACCACCGCCCGGGAGACTGGCGCTCGGCACCACGACGCGACGCGCATCCGCGAAATACAAGGCGAACACGGCGGGTTCGTGGGTAACGGCGCCGATGGAGCTTCGAGGCGACGTGACGGTGGCGGCGAGCGTGAGCCCGCGCGAGCTCCGGAAGTTCGAGATTCGCACGCGTGGCATGGGTTGCCCGGGAACCGGGCGCGGCTTCACTCGTACCTCCGGGGGCAGGCGCAAGCTCAGGTCGAGCGCCCACGCCACATCGGCGGGCGCGGCGTCCACGACGCGGAAGAAGTTCGTGCGGGCCCTGGGCGCGGCCCACAGCTCGCCGTCACGGGTCTCGCACGGCCACGACTCGGCGTCCATTTCGGCGCGGAACGCCTCCATGAACGCACCACGTGCGGCCGAATCCGCGGGTACTCCCATGAACCGGGTGATCAGCACGCTGCGCGTGCTCTCCCCCGCCGCGAACGCGGGCGCCGCCGATAGCACGCAGGCAGCGAGCAGCCAGGCGAACCGTCGCATCACACCTCCCGCCGGGTACGACAAGGGTCAGTTCTTGTCATCGGCAGGATGCGGCTCGCTCTCCACCAGGCGACGACCCAGGTGCCGGGCCTGCGCCAGCAGCACCTCGGGAACACTCGCCATCTCGTTGTCGGGATGCTGCCAGGCCAGCGTCTCCTCCCAGCGCGCTCCCACCCACTTCAAGAACCCGCGCACGCTCCGCTCAGCCAGATCGTAGCGATGATCGGTGCTGCAGGCTGTCACGAATGCCGCGCGGCGTGTGCGTTTCCACAGCGGGACGCAGTCCTGCGAGCCGTCGGCGAGCGTCACGAGCGGCGTGATGCAGTTGCAGCGGTCGATCAACAGCTTCAAGGGTCCGCTCACGGTGTCAAAGTAGATCGGCGAGCCCACGACCACAGCATGCGCGCGCTCGAGCATCGCGTAGACGCGGTCCATGTCGTCATGGAAGATGCAGTAGCCCGTCGTGGCGTCGGGGCCGCACGCGACGCAGGGCTTCACCGAGAGTCCGTACGCGCGCACGTGCTCGGCTTGGCCCCCGGCATCGCGCGCGCCGTCGCAGGCCGCAGCGAGCATGCGGTGCACGCTCGAGCCCTCGAGCGCGCTGCCATCCAACGCCACGAGGAGCCGCGGCGCACGGGTCACCCCTCGCGTCGGGCGCTCCTCGCGCGAGTCGGCCGGCGCGCGGGCTTCGCCGACGAACGCCTCGCGGCAGCCTTCGGGCTCTCTGGCTTCTTCTTCTTCGCGACTGGACGCACGGCGCGTTTCGAGCGACCCGCGGGCTTGGCGGCGCGCTTCGCCTTCGGGCGCGCGGCACGCTTCGCGGACCGCTTGCCCGACGATCCCGCTCCGCGCTTCGCCGCCGGCTTCGTGTCCGCCCGCGCGGGCGCCGCGGAGGGCCGTGGTCTGCTGTCCACGGGCGCCATCGGCTCAGGTTTCGCGGCTGGCGGCGGCAGGGGCGGCAGCGCGTCGGAGCCGTGCACGCCGGCATACCACTCGCGAATGTAGCCCACGATGTCCTGCGTGTTCGTGCCGGGACCGAACAGCCGGCCGACGCCCCGGGCGAGCAGCGTGTTCATGTCCTCGGTCGGGATGATGCCGCCGCCGGTGAGCAGGCGGTCGCCGATGCCGCGCGCGCGCATGAGCTCGTGGATCTCCGGGAACAGCGTCATGTGAGCGCCCGAAAGCACGGAGAGGGCCACGACGTCCACGTCTTCCTGCACGGCGGCTTCCACGATCTGCTCGGGCGTCTGGTGGAGTCCGGTGTAGATGACCTCCATGCCGGCATCGCGCAGTGCCGCGGCCACCACCTTCGCGCCCCGATCGTGCCCATCGAGGCCGGGTTTGCCCACGAGCACACGGATCTTCCGTTGCATGCTTCCTCCGGGGACGGGCACCAATGGGCCCGGCTCAGCGCTCCACGATCGTGATGCTGTCCGCCGAGACGGGCACGGACGAGCGCCGCAACACTAGCGCGTCCCCGGCATATCGGCCATGCGCGATGAACAGCGTGTCCATGCCGGCGGGCGCGTCCCCGCCGAAGCCGAACCGCAGCGTATCGGCCCCGGTGGGCGGGCCGCGGCGCTTCCAGTCGAGCCAGGTCGCAAGATGATGGTCGTCCGTGGGCGGACGGAAGCGACGGTCGAGCGCGTCGGCCTCTGCCGGGCTCTGCGCTGAGCGCACGAACCTCGCGGGTTCGCCGCGCCACGGCGAATCCATGAGTCGCGCCACGAGCACTTCGATCTGCCTCGTGCGCTCGCCCTCGGCGAGAAGCGGTGCTGCGAGCTTCGAGATCACCGGCACTGGAACGCCCAGGCGCACGGTGACCGCCACGGCGAGCAGCAGCGTCACGAGTCCTGCGGCCGCGCGGCCGTCGAGCACGTGCAGGACGCCGTCCATGCTGGGTTCGTCGAGCGCACTGGCGAACGCGGCGATGAACACCGCGCACACGCCATACGTGGGCGAACCCGTGGGATTGGGTATGGGAAGCAGCGCGCACGCCACGACGAGTGCCGCCAACATCCAGCGTTCACGGCGCACGCACTTCAAGGCCGCCCACGCGAACCAGAGGGGCAGCACCGGCAGTCCGGCGACGGTCGCTGCCACCGCGACCGCGACGGTCGCGAGCGCCGCCACGATGCCACCCGCGCCGGTCCAAAGTCTGGACGCCGTCCACGCCGCGAGTGCTGCCGCCACCGCGGCGCCCACCGCGTTCACCTCGAGCGTGCGGTAGGACTGGATCAGCCCTACGAACGGGTCTCCCGGGATGCCACGGTTGCCACTCGGCACGATCAGGAAGTAGGCCGCGATCGATCCGCTCAACACGACGCCCAGCGCGGCGGCCCCGGAGCGCGAGCGAAGCATGGGTGTCTCGAGTGTGGCGCCGGCGACGAACGCGATCACGAGCGGCAGCGCGTAGGGATGCGCGAGCGCGGTGACGAGCGCTCCCACGAATACGCCGAGCAGCGTGCGGAGGTCGAGCGGATCGCTTGCCGAGCGTGCGAGCGCCGCCAGGTAGAGGAGCAGCGGGCCGTAGAAGATGCCATGCAGATGGAACACCCAGATGTAGCCGGTGATGAACACACCGCCGGACACCAGCGCGAACAACGCGAACAGCCGTCGCTCGCGCGCGCCGCTCGCCGCCCAGCCCCACGCGAGGAGAGCGAGCATGGCATTCACCACCTCGACCAAGCCAACGTCGTGGCCGCCGAGCCGGTAGAGCACCCAGGCCGGGCCGGTGCCGAGGGGTCGCATGCTCAGCACGCTCGGGAAGCGTTCGAACAGCGCGCCCCACAGCGTGCGCTGTTCGAGCCGGACGATCCAATCGAACGACTCGTTGTGCGGCCCCCACGGCAACCCGATCACGAACCAGAACGCGAGTCCGGCCATGGCGAGCGCCACCAGCGCGATCTCAGGAGACGTGGCGCGGGCGCGGGCTGAGCGCGCCGACGAGCGCATGGTCAGCGTGCGTCCTCGTCGTCAGGCATCTCGAGCGCGGCCTCGGTCTCCAGGTAGATTCGACGGGCTTCGACGAACTGCTCGGGCGAAGGCGGCATGGGGTGACCGTCTTCGTCCTCGCCCAACTGCACGACCCCGAGCCGCTCGAACAGTTGCTGCGCGGCGTCCGCGCCTTCGCGCGTCTCGAACCCGAACGCGGAGTACTCGCCGTCCCGGCCGAGCGCCTCCAGCCGCCACGCCCCCTCGTCGGCGTCGCCGCGCACGACGCGCGCGCCGGTGAAGTCCCCCGAGTGCCAGCTCATGGCGAGCGCCTGCTCGCCGCGCCGGTTCGACGAGTTGATGCCCGCGCCCACCTTCCAGCCTTCGCCTTGCTCCTCGGGCGGCACCAGTCGCACGGCGTGGTGATGCCGCACGAACGCCTCACCGAGACTCGTGACGGCGATGATGTGTCCATCGTCGCCCTCATCCTCGTCGCTCTCGGCGTCGTCTGGGGGCGGCTCCGGCGCGTCGTTGCGGTCCCCCGACCAGCCTTCCGGCGGCGCAGGCGGCGTGGGCGACCCGCTCGACGACGGCTTGCTCTGCATCCCGCGCGCGACGAGCGCCACCAGTACCACCGCCGCCACGGCCACGAATCCGCCGACCAACGACGAGTTCAAGGACTAGAACTCCGCCGGCTCGGTGTAGTCGCCGAACACCTCGCGCATGGCGCCGCGGATCTCGCCTTCCGTGGCGTACGCGCGCGCCGCGTCGAGGATGCGTTCCATCACATTGGCCACGCCGGGCTTCGAGCGCGCGGCAGCGGTGAGCGCGTGGAGAGCGTCCGTGGTGGCCCGGTCGTGCCGCGTCCGCTTGACCTCGGCGATGCAGCGCTTCTGTTCCTCTTCGACCTCGTCACCGATGTACAGGATGGGGATCTCGAGCTTCTCGTCGGGCTCGACGTACTCGTTGACCCCCACGATGACGCGCTGCTTCTTCTCCATCTCCTGCTGGTAGCGGTAGGCTGCGGCGCCGATCTCGCGCTGGAAGAAGCCGTGCTCGATGCCGCGCACGACGCCGCCCAGTCCTTGAATCTGCCGGAAGTACTCCTCGGCCCGCTCCTCCATCCGGTTCGTCAGGTGCTCGAGGTAGTAGGAACCCGCGAGCGGGTCCACCGTCTCGGTGACGCCGGTCTCGTACGCGATGATCTGCTGCGTGCGGAGCGCGATCTTCACCGCCTTGTCGCTGGGCAGCGCAATGGTCTCGTCCATCGAGTTCGTGTGCAGCGACTGCGTGCCGCCGAGCACGGCGGCCAGGCCCTGGAACGCTGTGCGCACGATGTTGTTCTCGGGCTGCTTGTCCCACAGCGAGCAGCCGGCGGTCTGCGTGTGAAAGCGCATGAGCCAGCTCTCGCGGCGCTTGGCGCCATAGCGCTCGCGCATGTGGCGCGCCCAGATGCGGCGGGCGGCGCGCAGCTTGGCGATCTCCTCGAAGAAGTCGAGGTGACTGTTCCAGAAGAACGACAGCCGAGGCGCGAACTCGTCGACGTCGAGACCGCGCTCGATGCACTTCTCGACGTAGGTGAAGCCGTCGGCGAGCGTGAACGCCAGCTCCTGCGCCGCGGTGCTGCCGGCCTCGCGTATGTGGTAGCCCGAAACGCTGAT
>JAHFBW010000174.1 GCA_023249845.1 Candidatus Eiseniibacteriota bacterium | reverse complement strand
GGTGCAACGAATCCGGCGCCGCCGTAGCCCAGGCGCGGCCGGACTTGCGCACGCTGTCACGGATCGCGGACGCCACCAGCGAGGCCTCACGCTGTGTGATCACCTGCGTCGAGCTGTCCAGCCACACGCCTTGGCTCGACAGGTAGAAACCCACGATCCCGGCCATGATGAGCGTGCCGATCACCATGACGACCACGACCTCGGTGAGCGTGAGGCCCCGCGCGTCGCGTAAGGACCCGGTCAGGGCAGCCACAGCCGCTCCAACGTGACCGAGTCCGGTCGCGAGTTCTGCTGCCAGCGGACCGTCACGCGCACGCGCTTCAAGTTCACCGTGCCCGGCAGGTGGGGTTCGTCGTACGCGGTGACCTGCCAGTTCTGGCTGCCGCGCTGCACGCCTTCGTAGCGGAACGGGGAGAGCGGCGCCATGTAGCCAATGGCGAGCACGGGGTCAGTGGAGGGCACCTGTGTGAGCGCCTCGAGCTGGTTCTCGGCCTCGCTCAGCGCGGCGCGCGCGAGCTCGTAACGGTTCACCAGCGATCGCCCGACGCCGAAGGAGTAGGCGAGCCCGAGCACGGCGATCACCGAGATGGTCGCCGCGGTGAGCGCCTCCATGAGCGAAAAGCCACGTTCGTTAAGCATCGGAGTCCTGTTCCAGCGCGCGGGGACGCCGCGGGACGGCGCGTGCCGGATGTTGCAGGCGTCGTACGAGGTGGGGCCGTGCGTCAGTTCTCGGTCCATTGCGGTTGGTTGGTGCGGGAGTACACCAGTTGCACCATCCGGCCGTCCGTGGGTCCGCCCGCCTTACCATTCGCCACCACCGTGAAGCCTGAAGCGTCGGCCTGGCTCACGCTGATGCTCCAGTTGTTGAGTGCGTCGGTCAGATCGCAATTCAGCGCCTGAGCGCCAGGCGTCGGGTTCGGCACGAACGTGTCGATCGTGTACTTGCCGTTCACCTGAAAGAAGGTCTGCTCGGCCGTGATCACCGCGCCGATTGCGCCCTTCGCCTCAGTGCGCTGCGCGTCCTTCACGTAGTTCACGTACAGCGGCACCGCCACCGCAGCGAGGATCGCCACGATCACGATGACCACCATTAATTCCATGAGCGTGAAGCCGCTCGAGTTCCGCCTCATGTTCGTCTCCCTCCTCGCGTTTGGTCCGTCCACTCATCAGACCCGCGCGGCCGCGCGAAGTCTCGTTCAGTCGTTCTCCCATGACGCCCAGCGGCCTCGAGCCCGTCAGGACGGGCTCAGGATGCCCGATCGCATCGCGTGGCCGAGGTTGAAGATCGGCAGGTAGAGCGCCACGAGCATCAGCGCGATCACCAGTCCGAGCAGCACGATGGCCACGGGTTCCACCAGTGACGACAGCCCTTCCACCTTCGCGGTCACGCGCTGTTCGTAGAAGTCCGCCGTGCGCGACAACATCTCGTCCAACCGCCCCGTCTCTTCACCGGTCGCGGTCATCTGCACCAGCATGTCCGGGAACACTCCGGTCTCCGTCATGGCCCGCGACAGCGAAGAGCCTCCCTCGACCTTCTGGCTCACGTCCTCGATGGCTCGCCCGATCATGCGGTTGCCCGGTACCGGACGCAGCACCCGTAGCGCGTGCAGGATGTTCGTGCCGCTGCCCACGAGGATGCCCAGCGTGCGCGCGTAGCGTGTCATCGCATACAGGCGTACGAGTCCCCCGAACAGCGGCACCTTGAACTTCATGGCGTCGAACCGCGCGCGGCCCTCGTCGCTGCGCAGCCACGCCGAGAACGCGATCACGCCGGCGAGAGCGGCCACGACGACGAGCAGGGCGTTCGCGGTGAGCGCGTGGCTGATGGCGAGCAGGAGCTTGGTCGGCACCGGCAGATCCACACCGAAGCGCGCATAGATGTCGGAGAACATGGGCACGATTTTGAAGAACATCGCGGCGAGCACGCAGCCGGCGAACGACAGGATGAACGTGGGGTAGCGCAGCGCCGCCTCGACCTTGAGCCGCAACAGTTCGGCGCGCTCGAGGTAGCCCGCGGTCTGGAGCATGACCTCGTCCAGGGAACCGCTCACTTCGCCGGTGTGAACGAGACTCACGAGCACGTCGCTGAACACCTCGGGGTGCCGGCCGAGCGCGGTGGCCAGCGACTCGCCCTTCTGCACGTCGTCGCTCACGTGGCCCAGGATGCGGCTCAGCCGGCGATCGCTGTGGTCGCGCGCGATCGAACGCAGCGCACGCACGAGCGGAAGCCCCGCCGACATCATCGTGGCGAGCTGGCGCGCGAACAGCGCTACCGATCCCTGCTGCACCGATCGCCGGAACAGGCGCTGGAGCAGCCCGCGGGAGGGGCGCTCGTGCGACGTCGCGACCGCGAGTCTCCCGGCGGCCGAACCGGCACCGTTCATCCCGCGCGCTTCGATGCTCACCGGCGTCAGCTGCATCTGCGACAACGCGCGCAGCACCTCGTCCTCGGATGCGGCCACTTCGACGCCCTCGTGGGCACGGCCGAACGTGTCGCGTGCGCGGTAGTAGTAGCTCGGCATCAGTCGGCGTCTCCCAGCGTGGCGTGGCGCACCTCGTCCAGGGACGTGATGCCCTCGATGACCTTCCGCAGCCCCGCCTTACGCAGGGTCACGAACCCGTCCGCGAGCGCACGCTTCTTGATCTCGTCCTCGTTGGCGCCGTCCAACACGAGCCGGCGGATCGCGCGCGTCAGCTCGAGCACCTCGAACAGCGCGACGCGTCCGGCGTAGCCGGTCTGCTTGCACGCCATGCAGCCGCGGCCACGCGGCACAGGATGGCCGCGCAGCATGTCGGCATCGGTTCCGAACGCGGCGAGATGCTCGGGCTCCGGCACCACCAGTTCCTTGCACCGCTCGCAGACGCGGCGCACGAGGCGCTGTGCCATGACGAGCGCCATCGCCGAACCCACGAGATAGCGCGGGACGGCCATGTCCACGAGTCGCGTGAGCGTGCCAGGCGCATCGTTCGCGTGCACGGTGGAGAACACGAGGTGGCCGGTGAGCGCGCTCTTCACCGCGATGTCGGCGGTCTCGCCGTCGCGGATCTCGCCGACCATGATGACGTCCGGGTCCTGGCGCAGAATCGCGCGCAGTGCCCGCGCGAACGTCATTCCCACCTTCTGGTTCGCGTGCACCTGCGCGACCCCCTCGATGTGGTATTCGATGGGGTCCTCGACGGTGACCAGGTTGCGGTGCACCGTCTTGATGTCCTGGAGCGCCGAATAGAGCGTGGTGGTCTTGCCCGAACCGGTGGGCCCCGAGATGAGGATCATGCCGTACGGCTGCCTGATCGCGCGGCGGAACGCCTCGAGCACCGGCGCGTCAAGCCCGAGGTTCTCGACGCGGCGTTCGAATGCACTCTTGTCGAACAGGCGCATGACCACCTTCTCGCCATGCGACGTGGGAAGCGTCGAGACGCGCAGATCCACCTCGCGGTCCGGCAGGTGTACGGACAGGCGGCCATCCTGCGGGAGCAGGCGCACCGCGATATCGAGATCGGCGAGCACCTTGATGCGCGACGTGATCGCCATCTGCAGGTTCTTCGGCGGCTTCATCACCTCGTGCAACACGCCATCGATGCGGAAGCGGACCGTGACGCGATCGCGCGTGGGTTCGACGTGGATATCGCTCGCTCGCGCGTCGATCGCCTCGGCGATCATGAGGTTCACGAGCCTCACGACGGGCGCGTCCTCCACCTGCTGGCGCAGCATCGCGAGATCGACTTCCTGGTCCACCGGCGCAGTGGACGTGACGTCGATCTTGTCGAGGATCTGCCCGAGGTGCTCGGTCGCGCGCAGCTCGGAGTAGAACTGATCGATGGCTTCGGCGAGTTCGGTTGGCCGCGCGACGTAGACGTGCAGCGTGCAGCCCGTGAGCGCGCGCAGGTGGTCGAGCGAAAGCACGTCCAACGGATCGCTCACCGCGACCTCGAGGATGCTCCCGTGACGCGAGAGCGCCAGCACCTGACCTTCGCGCGCCAGGTGCTCGGGCACGAGCTGCATGGCGTCGCGGCTCGCCGCCGTGAGTTTCTCGACGTCGGCGACGTGCATCGAGAACTGACGGGCGAGCGCATTGGCGACGTCGCCCTCGCTCAGGTGTCCGAGCCGCACGAGCGCCTGTCCCAGTCGCTCGCGGCGGTCCAGGCGCGACGCCAACGCCTGCTCGAGCTGCGCGGGGGTCACGATCTCCTGCTCGACCAGCAACTCGCCGAGCCGGCGGGACGAGAAGCGCTCCGCGACGCTCATCGAGCCCCCTCGGTCGCGGCACGGGCAGGGAGATCGAGACACGCGCGGAATCGCGCGCGAAGGGAGGTCGTCGGGGAGAGGGGAGAGCGAGTCATGCGCGTGCGTGCCCTGGGAGAGGAGTCGCTTCCCGAAACCGAGACTCCGGTAGGTCGGTCGGGGGAGGCGCGTCCATTCGCCTGAGCCGTCCGGGATTGGGTCCGCCGAGCGGTTCCATCCGGTGCGAGCGGCCTGGAGGGGCGCAGTTCCACTGCACGGCCGTGAGGAGGGTGACGAGAGAGAAGGTTAAGGATACGGACCCGTGCCGGGCGACGTCAACGACCACGCCAGCGGTGAGACCGCATTCGCTGAGCGGCTGAAGTCTTCTGAACGGACCGTCTCGTATTCGCTTTGTTTGCTTTGATTTGACAGCGTTCAGTATTGCTTCACTGAAGCGCTCTGTGCCAGATTGCCTTGGTTCGTCGTGCACGAAGCACGGCTGTCCGGCCGCCCAGCCATGGAGTCCTTCTCCCGGACGGGAAAGTACAGCCGTCGGACCCAGCCTGTCCATGCCTCCCTGCGCGGTAGTTGCGAGTTCTCGTTGAATCCTGCGCGGCATGGGCATGCATGTTGCTGTCGCCCTGACCGCCCGGTCCCTGATTCCGCGGAATCTTTGGAATCCCCTGACCGTAGGACGCGACACCCAGTCGGAGCACCCACCCCGAACGCGTCACGGAGAGGAGCCAGCGATCCGGATGTCGCACCGTGCCCTGCAACTCGCTCTCGGGATCGCCCTCCTGGGCTTTGGGCTAGGCCCGCGGCCCGCGGTGGCCCAGATCACCGAAACCAGCATCGCGCTGACGTGGACCGCGCCCGGTGATGACAGCCTGACCGGCCAGGCCACGCGATACGACCTGCGCCGTTCGTTGGCACCCATCTCGACGCTGGCGGATTTCCAGGCGGCGACGTCCGTCACCGGCGTGTCTTCGCCCGCGCCGGCGGGGAGTACCGAGTCCGCCCTCGTCACGGGGCTCACGCCGAATACGACGTACTGGTTCGCGCTGCGCACCGTGGATGAGGCTGGCAACTGGTCTGGACTCTCGAACATCGCCTCGGGCAGCACGCTTCCCTCGAGCGACGCGACCCGTCCCGCGCCCGTGCCACTGACGCTCGTTTCGACCACGAGCACGTCCGTCACGGTGTCATGGACGGACGCGGGTGACGACAGTCTCACCGGTAATGCCAGCGCGACCGAGATCCGCTGGGCAACAGTGGCGATCACCGAGGCGAACTGGACGACCGCCACGGCGGTCGGGAGCGTTCCCGCGCCAGGCGCGCCCGGCACCGCGCACCAGATGACGATCGGTGGCCTCGATCGCACGCGCGACCTGTGGTTCGCGGCGCGCGCGCGCGACGACGTGAACCAGCTCTCGGGGATCTCCAGCTCGCTCGCGGTGCCGCGCATGCTCGATACCGCGCCGCCGGCCACGCCGACCGGCGTGTCGGCCACGGTCGAGCCCGTGCGCAACGTGCACCTCCGCTGGGCCGCCAACTCCGAGCCCGATCTCGCGGGCTATCACGTGTATCGCTCGCTCACTGCGAGCGGCACGCTCACGCGGCTCACCACCTCTTCGGTGGCCACGAACGACTTCGTGGACAGCTCCGCGCCGGACTCGGCCTCGCTGTGGTACGCGGTCTCGGCCGTGGACGCCACGGGCAACGAGAGCGCGCGCAGCGCAAGGTTCCGTGTGTACCTGGCCGCCGCCGGCATCTCCGAGTGGAACGTGGCCGCGCCGTTCCCGAACCCGAGTCCCGTGGGCGGTGGGGTGAACATCCCGATCGAGATCCCGGCGTCGGGCCCCTACGACGCGACGCTCGAGATCCAGGATGCCGCTGGCCAGCATGTACACACGTTCTACATCCGGAACGCTTCGCCCGGTCCCTACGTCATCAACTGGGACGGTCGCAACGAAGCCGGCCGAGCCACGGCGCCCGGGGTGTACCGCGCCTGGCTGCGGGCCGGCGACTCGCGACGTCTCGCTCGCATCCTGAGGACGCCATGACCACACGCATGGTGCGTCGGTTCACGAGTGCTCCACTCGGGGCGATGCTCGGTGGCACGCTCGCCGCGATCTTGGCACTCACCGGCGCCCGACCCGCGGCCGCCGCGGGCGAGGCCGCCGGCACCGCCGCGGGCAGCTTCCTCTCCATTGGCAACGGCGCCTCGGCGCTGTCCATGGCGGGCGCAACGCTCGCCAGTGGTAACGACCTCGCCGCCGCGGCATGGAATCCCGCGTCCCTGGCACGTCTGGGCGCGCTCCAGTTCTCGCTCACGCATGCCCCGCTGCCGGGCGGCGCCACGCAGGAGTGGTTCGCAGCGGGCGGTCGCATGGGTGGCAGCCAGACGCGCTGGGCACTCCAGACGCTGTTCCAGCGCGAGGGCGGCATCGAGGGCCGCGATGCGTCGAACAACCCGACCGGCTCGCTGTCCGCGTCGGATCTCGCCGTGGGCGCACGGCTCGCGCAATCGCTCGGGAGCCGCGTGCAGGTGGGCGTGGGCGGCGAGTGGGTGCACGAATCGCTCGCGAGCGAATCCGGATCGGGCTTCGCGTTCGACGCCGGCATCCGCGGTGAGGCGGGCCCGTTCGGCGTGGCGGTCGCCGCGCGTCACCTGGGCGGCGGCATGAACTACAACGGCGTGCGCTACGACCTGCCCGCGGTGGTCGCCGCCGGCGCGTCGTGGACCGACGCCGCGCACGGTGTGCGCGTGAACGCCGACTTCGAGTCCCCGACCCACTACTTCCAGGCCGTGCGTCTGGGCGGCGAATGGATGTGGAAGGGCCAGCTCGCGCTTCGCGCCGGCTACAGGAGCGAGCTGGGTGGCACGTCGAGCGAACGGTTGTCGGGTCCCACGTTCGGG